>JAFXZK010000110.1 GCA_017541265.1 Bacteroidaceae bacterium
CACACACATTAATGTCGAGAAAGGCGACATGGAGTCGAACGGTACACTGGTCTTTCAGTCATCCGTGGGAAACTTCAAACGGATAGAAATCTACGCCGGCACTACCACCAGCCCGTCGGCTGAATGGTACAGTGATATCTCCGGGATTTATTGGAAAGGCGATGCCCAGAGTGTAGATTTGAAAAGCGATGATTCAGACATCAGTTTGACATTGACCGGGCTCCACAAAATTTCCTTTATGCTAGAAAGCGATGGAGTAGCGATAGACGAGACAAACTTCCCCGACGTGAACTTCCGCAACTGGTTGCTCAGTCAGTCATATGGGACAGACGGTGTGTTGATACAGAGTGAGATTGAAAATGTCACGAGCATTGATGTTGGCAGCAAAAACATCCAGAGTCTGAAGGGCATAGAACACTTTACCGCCTTGAAATCGTTGATCTGCTACTATAACCAATTGACCATGCTCGACGTATCGAAGAACACTGCCCTGACAAACCTGAGCTGTAGCAACAACTATCTGACAACGCTCGATGTGTCGCGGAACAAGGCGCTGACAGGTCTCCACTGCCAAAACAACCAGCTGACCACACTCGATGTGTCAGCCTGCAAGAATGTGTCCACTCTGGAATGCTACTGTAACCAGATTAAGGACGATGGTATGGATGCTTTTATAAGGAGCCTTCCCAATGCGAGCTATGGCTACATGAATGTTATCTACAGCATGGGCGAGCAGAACGTGATGAAAAAAGCGCAGGTGGCAGCAGCCAAGGCCAAGGGTTGGACACCCCTGTATATGGACCCGAGCTATGGTTGGCGCGAATATGAGGGCAGCGAAGATTCTAATCCACCCGAACCAACATCAGACATCGAAATAAACGAGACGAACTTCCCCGACTCCCGATTCCGCAACTGGCTGTTCGACCAGATGTATGGCTATGACGGTGTGCTCACACAGAGTGAGATTGCAAATACCACAAGCATCAGCGTGACCGACAGGTACATCGAGAGCCTGAAGGGCATAGAGTTCTTTACCGCCCTGAAATCGTTATTCTGCTACCGCAACCAGTTGACTGAGCTTGACGTGTCTAAGAACACAGCCCTGACGAATCTGAGTTGTAACAGCAACCGACTGACCACACTCGATGTGTCGAAGAACACAGCCCTGACGGGGCTGAGCTGTTCAGACAACCAGCTGACCACACTCGATGTATCGAAGAACACGGCTCTGACATCTATGAGCTGCACAGGAAACCAGCTGACCACACTCAACGTATCAAACTGCACGAATCTGACCACGCTGAACTGCTATTCTAATCAGATTAAGGGCGAAGGCATGGATGCCCTTGTGTGGAGCCTGCCCACCGTAAGCAACGGCACCATTAGAGTTCTCTACTACCAAAACGAGCAAAACGTGATGAACACCATACAGGTGGCAGCAGCCAAGGCCAAGGGATGGACACCGCAGTGGATGGACATTAACTATGGCTGGCGCGAATATCAAGGCAGCAAGCCAGAATCTACCGAAATCTCTGATACCATCATAGTGAGACCTTCCTCAGCAGCTACTGTAGGCGCTGCTACTACAATCAGCGGTATCACCACATCGCTGGGCAGCGAAGACGAGGTAAATCCCGAGGAGGGTAGCGTAACCTTGCATACGGCAATGACAGCCGACCAGGTAAACCAGCTGATGGAGAGTGTAGGCCCAAGCTCTTCGGACTTTGCTGAAACCTTCAAGGGCATATATTTCGAATTGGCCGCTGGCAAGGGTACCATCGAACTTGACATCGAGACGCTGGGTAGCTACCATATGAGTGTGATGAAGGGCAGCTACCTGCTTGGCAACTATACGCAGACCACCAAGGGAACCATCAGCATTAAGTACGACCTCGATGTAGACACTTGGTTCTTTGCCTATCCTGCCATCAATAATTCCCCCAACATGCGCCGTGCAGCCCCGGCAGACGGAGGCCTGAAGGTATATGGCGTCAAGATTATCCACCAGAGTGTCAACGACCCCGACGGGTTAAATGGAGGACCCACCTCCGGCCCCACCCGTTATGGAGGGGAGGTATATGACCTTTCTGGTCGTAAGGTGACAAATGGATTGAAGAAAGGGTTGTTTATCGTCAACGGGAAGAAAGTTATTAGACTTTAGGCTCTAGACTTTAGACTTTAGACAACTTGCCCCTTGCCCCTAAAAAAGAGGGTGTGTCATTTTTGACACACCCTCTTATACATTATTATATTGGTGGTTAAACCTTAGTGACTCCGGAGGGATTCTAACCCTCGACCTTCAGAACCGGAATCTGACGCTCTATACAGCTAAGCTACGGAGCCAATGATGTTAGAAGGGCAGGTCGTCTGTTGCAGAAGGTGCCTCGAAGGGAGCTGCGTCTATCGGAGCAGCATTTATCGGAGCTGCCTGAGGAGCCACCTGTGGAGCAACAGGAGCAGCGGCGGCAGGAGATACACTTGCAGGAGCTGCTTCAGGAGCTGGAGCTGCCTGACCTCTGTCAATACGGAAAGCACGTACATCGTTGAACCAGCGACCGTTGTATTCATGGGCATCTATGTCGAAATGAACCGTCAGGGTCTCACCAATCTGAATGCCAAATGCTTGCAGACGCTCAACACCGAAAACATCAAACACCAACTTACGAGGATAGTCTCCCGGCACCTCCAAGACGTAGGACTTGGCTTTCCATTCGTTACCTGTTCTATTGCTCACTCCGCCACGTTCGTTGAACTCAGCGATAATCTTTCCCGTTAATTCCATATTCTATGATATTATTGTTTATTTTGGCTGCAAAGATACAAACTTTAATTCATAATTCATAATTCATATTCATAATTATTCGTTTCGAGTGTTTTTTTCTTCTCTTTTCTTTGTTATCGAAAGGAAAAAAGCTATCTTTGCCGTGCAAAAGTATATAAACTCGAAAATAGTAAATGATTAAATAGTAAATGAAATTATGAATTTCAAAGTATCAAGCACGGCTTTCTATGCCCGTCTGACTGCTGCCAGCAAAGTGATGGCAAGCAAAAACTCCATGCCTATTCTGGATTGTTTCCTCCTTGATGTAGCTGGCGGCACTATCACCATCACCGCTTCCGACAGCGAGAAGTATTTCATCACGACAGTTCCGACAGTCGAGCAAAGCGGCGATGCACGCTTCTGTATCCCTGCCAAGACAATAATGGAGTCGATGAAAGAGCTGGCCGAACAGCCCCTCAACATCGGTTACAACCCCGATACTCAGGAGGTGAAGGTCGTCCACAACTCCGGTTCGTTCGTTGTGATGGCAATGGACGCCGCTCCTTACCCAATGGCTAAGACCGTTGGCGAGGACGCCACACGCATCGAGATGCCTGCAAGCGTACTGCTCAACGGCATCAACCGCTGCCTCTTTGCTACAGCCAACGACGAGATTCGTCTGGTGATGAACGGCATCTATGTCGACATCAAGCCCGACTGCATCATCTTCGCAGGCACAGATGGCCGCAAGCTTGTCCGTAACACGAACCGCACCGTGAAGAGCGGCTTGACCGCTGGCTTCATTCTGCAGAAGAAGGTTTCAGCCATCCTGAAGGCTGTGCTGACGAAGGACGACGAGAACATCACTATCGCCTTCGACAACGAAAAGGCTACCATCACATCCTCCGACATGGTGATGCACTTCCGCCTCATCGAGGGCCGTTATCCCAACTACAACGCCGTCATCCCCGAGAACAATCCCTTCTCGGCCTGCGTTGACCGCCAGGCATTGACAAGCGCACTGAAGCGTGTCAGCGTCTTCTGCAACCAGAGCAGCGGTCTCGTGAAGCTTGAACTGGCAAACAACAACATCAAACTCACAGGTCAGGACAACGAATATTCCACCCGTGCCGAGGAGTTCATCCTTTGCGAATACACCAGCAATCCCATCAGCATTGGCTTCAGCTGCACATTCCTGCTTGAGATAGCCGGCATCATCGACAGCGAGATGCTCAAGATTGAGGTGGCCGACCCGAGTCGTCCCGGCGTGATCCGTCCCGCAGACGACAACCCAGAGGACGAGGTACTGATGCTGCTCATGCCGATGAGGGTGGAGGATTAAGCCCCACTTGCCCCTTTAGGGGGAATTAACCTTTAGGGGAATTTAATTGAAAAAAAGATGAAACTCAAGCTTGAGAGACCCATCATCTTCTTCGACCTCGAGACAACAGGCCTGACGATTGGCAAGGACCATATCATTGAGCTTTGTTATATTCGTATCGAGCCGAATGGCAACGAGCGTGCAGAGACTTTGCGCTTCAATCCTGGAATACATATCTCCAAGGAGGCAAGCGAGGTGAATGGCATTACGGACAAGGATGTGAAGGACTGTCCAACCTTTGCCGAGAAGGCAGAGGAGCTGGCGAAGGTCTTCGAGGGCTGCGACCTGGCTGGCTACAACAGTAACAAGTTCGATGTGCCCATGCTGGCGGAGGAGTTTGCCCTGTGCGGCTTAGACATTCACGTCAACGAGAAGAAGCTGGTGGACGTGCAGAACATCTTCCACAAGATGGAGCAGCGAACCCTCGTGGCTGCCTATAAGTTCTATTGCGGAAAGAACCTCGAGAATGCCCATAGCGCATTGGCTGACACACGAGCCACACTGGAAGTCCTCGAAGCACAGCTCGACAGATACGATAATCTGAAGAACGATGTTGCCTGGCTTGCCGACTTCAGCCAAGTACAGAAAGGCGTTGACCTTGCCTGCCGCTTTGTCTATGACGAGAAAGGTGTCGAGATTGTCAACTTCGGCAAGTACAAGGGACAAGCCGTCAAGGATGTCCTCAGGAAAGATCCAAACTATAAGGTTTGGATGATGCAGGGCGACTTCACGATGAACACGAAACAAACACTCGAACGACTCGCGCTCAAGTATGCTGGAAAATAAGAAGATAGTACTTGGCATTACGGGAAGCATAGCTGCCTACAAAGCGTGCATCCTTGCACGCCTTCTCATCAAGAAGGGTGCTGAGGTGCAGGTCGTGATGACACCTGCAGCAAAGGAGTTCATCACGCCTCTGACGCTTGCCACATTGACGCAGAAGCCTGTCGTAAGCGAGTTCTTCGACCGCAGGGACGGCAGCTGGCATTCCCATGTCAACCTTGGGCTTTGGGCTGATGCAATGCTCATCGCTCCTGCCTCTGCAAGCACTATCGGCAAGATGGCAAACGGAATAGCCGACAACATGCTTGTCACGACTTACCTGAGCATGAAGCAAAGCTCGACGGTCGAGGGAAAAGTCAAGGTACCTGTCTTCGTGGCTCCTGCTATGGACCTCGACATGTACGCCCATCCCTCCACACAAGCCAACTTGCAGAAGCTCATTAGTTACGGCAACCACATCATCGAGCCGGGTACAGGCTTCCTTGCATCCACTTTGGAAGGCAAAGGCCGCATGGAAGAGCCGGAGAAGATTGTTGAGGCATTGGAGCAATACTTTGCCAGAAGGCAAAAGCTTGCGGGCAAGAAGGTGCTCATCACGGCAGGTCCTACCTACGAGAAGATTGACCCTGTCCGCTTCATTGGCAACTATAGCAGCGGCAAGATGGGCTTTGCTCTGGCTGAAGTCTGTGCCGAGCAAGGTGCAGAGGTGACGCTCATCAGCGGACCAGTCATGATCAAGACCAATCATCCAGCCATCCGTCGCATCGATGTGGAGAGTGCCGGCGAAATGTACGAAGCAGCTACGAAGCACTTCCCCAAGGCAGACATAGCCATCCTTTGCGCTGCTGTGGCGGACTTCACGCCTAAAACAACTGCCGACAAGAAGATAAAGCGGAAGGGCGACGACTTGACCATCAGGCTACAACCCACACAGGACATTGCCGCTGCACTCGGCGCCATCAAGAAAAAGAAGCAAGTGCTCGTCGGTTTTGCCCTTGAGACGGACAACGAACTCAAGAATGCCAAGGACAAATTGGAACGCAAGAACCTCGACTTCATCGTCTTGAACAGCCTTCAGGACGCAGGGGCTGGCTTCCGCGTGGACACAAACAAAGTGACCATCATCGACCGTCACCAAGGTCTTACCTCCTATGGAACCAAGGCGAAGAGGCAAGTGGCGGAAGACATAGTTGAGAATATCATTCGAAATTCAAAATGAATAAATTCAAAATTATGGAAGCACGGACATTGAAGGTTATACCTTATATTATATATATCATTGTGCTTCAATGTTCAATGTTCAATGCCCAATCTTCAATGGCACAGGAGCTTGATGCTCGGGTGACAGTCAATCATTCGCAGATAGAGAGCACCAGGACGGAAGTGTTCGAGGCCTTGCAGCAGAAGCTGACAGACTTCCTCAACGACCACAAGTGGACGGAGATCCCTTTCCGTGAGAACGAAAAGATTCAGTGCAACTTCAACATCACCGTCAATGGCTACAATCAGGACGATAACTCTTTCGCGTGTTCTCTGCTTATGAACAGCAGCCGTCCCGTCTATGGAAGCTCCTATAATACTGTTGCATACGCCGTGAACGATGGGGACTTTACATTCGAGTTCAACGAGTTCGACCAGCTGGAGTACCAGCCAAATCAGATAGACAACAATCTCGTTGCCCTTCTTGCCTTTTACGCCTATGTAATAATAGGAATGGACCTTGACACGATGGCTCTGAAGGGAGGCACCGAGTGTCTCACCATCGCCGAGGACATCGCAACGGCAGGCGAGAGCATGGGCTTCCCAGGCTGGAAGGCTTTTGGCGACATGGGCAACCGTTCTGCTCTGCTCCACGACTACATGGACGGTGCAATGGAGTGTATGCGTGAGTTCAACTACATCTACCACCGCAAGGGTCTTGACCGCATGACAGAAGTCCCCGATAGTGCCCGTGCCACGATTACCGACGCTTTGGAGCTGCTCCACGAAGCCAATAGAGCCAAGAACATGACCAAGGTAGCTCAGCTCTTCACTGAATACAAGCGCGACGAACTGGTTAACATCTATGAAAAGAAGGGTACAAGGGAGGAGAAAGACAAAGCCTATGAAGTCCTCTTCGCCATTGATGCCTCGCAGAACAGCACATGGGACAAGATTAAGAAATAAGGAGATGATTAAACATCTCCTTTAGAACTCAAACACCAAACAAAGCTAAACAGGAAGCTACAAGCCGTTTTCGGCCGAGCTTCCTGTTCTTTTTTTAATCGAAGCAGGGAGTGTTGATTGCTTTGTCATGATAAAGCAATTGCTTGGTCATGATGAAGCAATTGCTTAGTCATGATGAAGCAATGGACACTACACGTTGTGTTTAGGAGCACTTGTCGGAGTGTTGTGTCTCATGGTATGGAATTTTGGGCTTCAAAGGGAAAAAGTTCGGGGTACATCATTAACTTTTCATCGGGCAATGCTACATAATTCATAATTATTTCGTAACTTTGTGCGCGAATTTGTAAATCATAAATCTTTTAATAGTAAATCACAAAGATGAGTACACAAACAGAAAAGATTAAGGAGCTTATGGAGCTCCGCGCCAAGGCCCGTATCGGTGGAGGCGAAAAGGCTATCGAGAAGCAGCACGAGAAGAACAAGCTGACAGCTCGCGAGCGTATCAACCTGTTGCTTGACGAAGGTAGCTTCGAGGAAATGGACATGTTCGTGAAGCACCGCTGCACGAACTTCGGTATGGAGAAGAAGCAGTATCTGGGCGACGGCGTTGTGACCGGCAGCGGCACCATCGGCGGTCGCCTTGTTTATGTCTTCGCACAGGACTTCACGGTTTCCGCCGGTTCTCTCTCCGAGATGCTTGCAAGCAAGATTTGCAAGGTGATGGACATTGCAATGAAGGTTGGTGCTCCCGTCATCGGTCTTAACGACTCCGGCGGCGCACGTTTGCAGGAAGGCATCAACGCTCTTGCAGGCTATGCCGAAATCTTCCAGCGCAACATCATGTCTTCTGGCGTGATTCCTCAGATTAGCGCCATTATGGGCCCCTGTGCCGGTGGTGCAGTTTATAGCCCTGCTCTGACGGACTTCACCTTCATGGTTGAAGGCAGCAGCTACATGTTCCTGACAGGTCCTGGTCCAGTGAAGGCTGTGCTTGGTGAAGTTGTAACTCAGGAGCAGCTGGGCGGTGCAAGCGTTCACGCAACAAAGAGCGGTGTGACGCACTTCACAGCCAAGAACGAGGAAGAGTGTATCGCCATGATTAAGCAGCTCTTCTCCTACATTCCGCAGAACAACCTCGAGAAGACTCCTCGTGTAACATGCACAGACCCCATCGACCGCATGGAGGACTACCTGAACGACATCATCCCCGACAATCCCAACATGCCTTACGACATGTATCAGGTGATTGCCGGCATTGTTGATAACGGCGAGTTCTTCGAGGTTCAGCCGAACTTTGCAAAGAACATCATCGTCGGCTTTGCCCGCTTCAATGGCCAGAGCGTCGGCATCGTAGCCAACCAGCCGAAGCAGCTTGCCGGTGTGCTTGATTGCAATTCAAGCCGCAAGGGTGCCCGCTTCGTCCGCTTCTGCGACGCATTCAACATTCCTATTGTAACACTTGTTGACGTTCCTGGCTTCCTGCCCGGCACAGGTCAGGAGTACAATGCCGTCATCCTGCATGGTGCTAAGTTGCTCTATGCTTACGGAGAGGCAACGATTCCCAAAGTGACCGTTACTCTTCGCAAGAGCTACGGCGGCAGTCACATCGTGATGAGCTGCAAGCAATTGCGTGGCGACCTCAACTACGCTTGGCCAAGCAGCGAGATTGCCGTGATGGGTGCAAGTGGTGCAGCCAGCGTGCTCTACGCCAAAGAAGCCAAGGCTCTCAAGGACGAGGGCAAGGTGGACGAAGCAAAGGCTTACATCCTGGAGAAGGAGAAAGAGTATGAAGACCTCTTTGCAAATCCCTACCAGGCTGCCAAGTACGGTTACATCGACGATGTTATCGAGCCTCGCAACACCCGCTTCCGCATCATCCGCGCTTTGGCTCAATTAGAGAACAAGAAACTCACGAACCCTGCCAAGAAGCACGGAAACATTCCTCTGTAAAGAATCAGGAGTTATGAATAGAAGTTATAATAAGGAGTTAAGATGAGGAGTTATAATGGGTCAATACATTTGGCTTTTCATAACTCCCCGTTATAACTTCCTATCATAACTTCCCATCATAACTCCCCCAAAAATGAAATAATATGTATTTCCTTTCAATATCCGATCCTCAGATATGGCTTCTTGCAGGCATCTCCATCCTGGTAGTGTTTGCTATCCTCGTCATTCTCGTTGCCATCCTGAACGTCTTCACCATTGTTGCCAAGAAGACAACAGCAAAGGTTAAGACCGTGAAGAGCAGCATCGTGAATATGGAGCAGGCGAAGAGCTTCGAGAAAGCCAGCGAAGAGGACAAGGCAGCAGTGGCAACAGCACTCTACCTCTACTTCAATGAGATAAACAATCGTGAGAGCCGCGTTCTCACCATCGTTCCTTATCCCTCTGCTTGGGGCGCACAGCTGAACCCAAGACTTTAAAGACCCCCTAACTCCCTTTAGGGGGAATAAATTGTGAAATTGTAAAATCGTAAAATTGTCAAATGAAAGAATTCAAGTTTAAGATAGGTGGTCAGGATTACGCTGCCACCGTTGAAGACCTCAAGGACGGACAGATGAAAGTAACCGTCAATGGTCAGACCTATCAGGTAGAAGTTCCTCAAACAAAGGCTCAGGGACCGAAGGTCGCTATGGCTCCAGCTGCCCCAGAAGCACAGAAGGGCGGCACGAAGAATGTCAACAGCGAACTGCCCGGCACAATCACAAAGATTAATGTCAGCGACGGTCAGCATGTGAAGCGCGGCGATGTGCTGCTCATCATCGAAGCCATGAAGATGGCAAACGAGATTGTCAGCGAAGTGGATGGCACCGTTCAGCGTGTTGCCGTTACTCAGGGACAGAGCGTCAACCAGGGCGACCTGCTCGTAGAGATGGTTGCCGACTTCGAGGCAGCAAAGGCAGAGGTTACGCCGAAGCCCGCACCTGCAGCACCCGCTCCTGTAGCAGCTCCTGCACCTGCACCCGCAGCTCCCGCAGGCTCAAAGACAGTCACCGCTCCTCTGCCCGGCACTGTAACGAAGGTGACGGTCAAGGTTGGCGACAAAGTCAATGCTGGCGACACCGTGCTCCTGATGGAGGCAATGAAGATGGAGAACAACATTACCGCTGAGTTCGCAGGCACCGTCAAGGCAATCCTTGTCGATTCTGGTGCTCAGGTACAAAGCGGACAGGCACTCGTGGAACTGGACTAAAAGCCCCCTCCTGCTCCCTCCTTGGGGGAGAGGGAATTCATAATTATTAAATTCAAAATTCAAAAAATGAAAAAGTATATTAGTTTGCTCTTGTTTTTGTTGGTTGCGACGCCCTTGTTTGCTGCCGACTTCAACTTGGAGCAAGGACTGGAGAAGTTTATCAATGAGATGGGCTTCGTCACCTTCTTCGTGCAGGAAGAGGGTTGGAAGAATGCCGTTATGATTCTCATCGGCTGCTTCCTGCTTTGGCTTGCCATCAAGAAAGAGTACGAGCCTCTGCTGCTCCTGCCCATTGCTTTCGGCATGATTCTCAGCAATCTGCCTGGCGCTGGTCTCTTCGACTCTGACATGTGGAACAACGAGTTCCTCAATCCCGCAAGTCCAAACTACCACAGCTACGGCTACATCATGGCTCACGGCGGTCTGCTCGACATCCTTTACATGGGCGTTAAGGCAGGTGTCTATCCTTGCCTCATCTTCCTTGGTGTAGGCGCAATGACCGACTTTGGCCCGCTGATTGCCAATCCCAAGAGCCTCTTGCTCGGTGCCGCTGCACAGCTTGGCATCTTCGCCACTTTCTTGGTGACGCAGATTGACGTTTTCGGCTTCACCGTAGCTCAGTCCGCTTCTATCGGCATCATCGGCGGTGCAGACGGTCCTACGGCTATCTTCCTCACCTCGAAGCTTGCTCCAGAACTGCTTGGCCCCATTGCCGTAGCTGCGTATAGCTACATGGCTCTGGTACCCGTCATTCAGCCGCCCATCATGCGTGCTTTGACGACAAAGAAGGAACGCTTGATTCGTATGAAGCAACTTCGCGAGGTCAGCAAGAAGGAGAAGATTATCTTCCCCATCGTGGTTGCTATTGTGGTGAGCCTGATTGTTCCTTCTGCCGGAACACTCATCGGTTGCTTGATGCTCGGTAACCTTTTCAAGGAAAGTGGGGTAGTGGAGCGTTTGAGCAAGGCTGCACAGAATGAGTTGAACAACATCGTGGTCATCATGTTGGGTGTGACGGTAGGTGCTACGGCGACAGCCAGTGCCTTCCTCAACTTCCAGACCATCGCCATCCTTTGCGTCGGCATCGTAGCCTTCGGCATCGGCAGCGCAGGCGGTGTCCTGATGGCTAAGATAATGAACCTCTTCCTGAAGGAGAAGATTAATCCCCTCATCGGCAGCGCAGGCGTTAGTGCCGTTCCTATGGCAGCCCGCGTCAGCCAAACCGAAGGCCAGAAGGCCGACCCGCGCAACTTCCTCCTGATGCACGCTATGGGTCCTAACGTGGCAGGCGTCATCGGCAGTGCCGTTGCAGCAGGCATCCTTCTCAGCTTCTGCGGCTAAAAGACTTAATACATGCATGCCTGCATGTGGGGACCAGCGCCCTGCATGCAGGCATGTTGCATATATATAATAATGATAGACTATTTGCCGACGCAGAATGTAAAATCTTCAAATATAAGTGGCTGACAATCAGCAAAACGCCTTTGCTTTAGGGTGTTTAAAGTGACTCCGAGGGACAGTGGGGGGACGTAAAATAGGCAAAAATCTGCAAATATGACTGCCGTCAAAAAAAGAAAATGCAAACATCTGCAAAATCGATTTTCCAGTTCTTTGCACGTTTACACTTTTTAACGCAGATTTTTGCACATTCTTGCAATCGCTGTGAAGCGAGCAAGGAATGAATCTTGTATGTCCGTTAGTGATGCTCATTGTCATTTCTAACTTTCTTTAGTAACGCATTTGAAGTTCTTTTATTGCTTCAGATAAGACGAATACGTTTTTGTCCCTGGGGGACAAATTTGAGTAGTGATTTGTCTCCCGTTAGTCTTCCGTCGTATTCGAGTTTGTCCCTTGTAAAGTAATGCTGGTTTCGTAGCCGGAAGATATAAGGTTTAGTTTAGGTTATAGATATTTAATATGGGAATAAATTAAACCGCATCTTGTCCAATTTAGCCAAGCTATCCATCTTTCTCTTTTGGACGGCAAATAAACTTATATCCTCAGAATCCTTCGTGCGCGTATGCGTATAATAAGGACTGCCGTTTCTGCTTTCGTGAGTCGATGAAATTAGGTTGCAAAGGTAACTGTTGTTCC
>JAFXZK010000111.1 GCA_017541265.1 Bacteroidaceae bacterium
AAGCGAGCCTGTCCGAAGTAGAATGCCTGCTGCCAAAGCGTGTTGCCCCGGCGATATTGCCTGTAGCGATTGGAGAGCGAGGGATGTTCCTCGAATAGACGCTCCTGCTTTGCGAACTGAGTTTGCAACAGGCTGTCGGTCGATGCGATGTATCTGTCGAAATCTTTATCCTCGCGAGCCATGCTTACTGTCTGCCAGTCCACGGGGAACTTGAAGAGCTCGTTCTGCAGTCGGCAGTCGTCGCCCATGAAGTAGCGGCGTCCCTCCTTGAAGTCATAGAGCAGGAAGTAGGTCTTGCCCGGCTCGAGCATCGTCCGCATGAAGCAGCGCGGCCCGTCGCAGAAGAACCCCGTACTGTTCAGGAGCGGGAAGCTGACCTTGAAGCGTCCCTGTTCGTCGAGGTCGGCATAGACTGATTCCTGGTCGCCCGTAAAGAGGTTGTTATAGGCGAACTCGAAGGTCTTCTCGCCCTTGTACTTGTCCGGCAAGTCCTTTATCCACCCGACGACCGTCACCGTGTCTGCTTTGTAGTCGGTATCAACGAAGTCCGTGCGCGTGTCCTTCTGCGGGTAGTCGGGCATGAAGCGGCTGGTTATCATGCTGTACGAAGCCTTCTGGTCGCCTATCTGTATGGTGCGCTTGCCCTTCTTGTCCTTGCCAACAATGACGCGAAGCTCGCGGACCCCCTCTAACTCCCCCTTAAAGGGGGAGGACAAAGACTCCCTCCCTTTAAGGGAGGGCAGGGGTGGGTCTGCCTCCAGAAGCATTTCTGCCTCGCCCGTCTTAGGGTTGATGTCGAGCTTCTTGTAACGCCAGAACCGGCAATCATAAATGACTTGGTCCTCGAGGAAGGCAATCTTCCAGTCGCCCTCAGCGTCGCGCCAGTAGGAAGGCAGCAGTTGTCGCCAGCGTTCCTCCGCAGGCTTGATGCCCGTGATGGTCCATGCGCCGCTGAAGTCTCCCTCGGTGAAGTCGAACGACTTGGTCGATAGGGGCAGCGGCTCGAAGTGGAGCACGACCTCGCTTGTGCCGTCGGGGCCCGTCTGCTGGTGCGTGTCGAGCTGTATGCCGTCGGCAGACGTGATGGCGTACTGCTTGCCATCGGCCTTCAGATAAGAGCCGCTGGCGAACTGGAACCAATAGTCATCAAAGTCAGACCGCTGGCTGACTGTCATATAGACGAGCGTCTCGTTCTCCTTCAGCTCGACCTTCGTGATGTCGAGAGCCAAATTGAAGAAGCCGTCGCCGTAGCTTGTACTGAACTCCGTAGTGGGCCGCTCCCACACGATTGTTTTTCCTTGTGCCAGTCCTGCTGCAACGAAAGCAAACAGAGCGACGATGATATTCCTTTTCATTTTCTTTTAGAGTTTATTTGTCTTACGAAAGTCTGTTTTCGTTTTGTATCGGCCTTGCCTGAAGTGGGCAAGAATCTTTTATCTTTCCAATAGCATTTTATTCTCCGAAGATTTTCTCCAATTCCTTTTCGATGTTCTCTCCGCGTAGGCCGCGCTTCAATATCTTGCCGTCGGGGGCGAAGAGGATAATTTCGGGGATGCCTTTGATACCGTAGAGGTCGGTGGCTATCTCCTGCGAGTTGATGATTTGCGGATAGGGAATCTTCTCTTCCCCGATGGCTTTCAGCGTCGCTTCGGGCTTGTCCCATGCAGCAATGCCGAGGACTTGCAGGCCTTGGTCTTTATGCTTGTTGTAAGCGGCTATGAGGTTGGGAATCTCGGCTCGACAGGGGCCGCACCACGATGCCCAGAAATCGACGAGCACATACTGCCCCCTGCCCACATAGTCAGAGAGCTTCGTTGTCTTGCCTTCGTACTCAACGGTGAAGTCCACGAACATACTGCCGACGCTGGTCACGGGTTGTGCTTTCAGCTTGTCGTATATCCGTTTCAAATCGCCAGAGAGATAGGGTGTCTTGCTGATGTATTCTCCATTGTCGCGCATCATCTTGTCATAAAGTTCAATCCATCGGGCTGCATCTAAATACATGCGTCCTTCGTTGACAAGGAGGATAGTGCCATAGACGTCGCGTGTATGACGAGAGATAACATCATAAACGACTGCCGCCTCATCCTCCGTCTCGTCCATGCGCCGGTTGAAAGCTGCTATTTCGTCGCTGATTGGTGTGCCGCTCTGCTGCAACCAGTTTTCTTTCATTCCTTCCACTCGGGTTGTTCCGTTGTCAATGAAAAGCCAGCTCAACGACAATTTGCTTGTTGTATATGGCACAGAGTCTGTCTGCACGAGGATGGTTGTCGTATCGTTTAGATTGCACACTGTCATTTCAGGCAAATCACCCTCTTTCGGCGTAATGATGCCGTTCACGACTTCTATCGTACCGATGCTCTGCGGATTTAATATATCTTGCATATACATGATGCCCGTGAACTCTGGATGTCCGATGTTGCCCTCAATACGATAATGGATTTGCGCCTGCCCAACGATTGCGAAAAGGGCAAGCAAAATGGTGATGATGGTCTTGTTCATGTTCGTCTGCTTATACATTATCTGTATATATAACGCGCGAAAGCACGAAATGTTGACTACAAGGGGCGAAGATTTAAGTATTGTTGTCTTCCTGCATTTAACCTTTTCACTTTTTAACCTTTTCACTTCTTTATTGCGTGTCCGAAGCGGCTGTGCAGCCATTGGAAGGGCATGTAGAGGACAGGCACGATGAAGAGCAGGGCGATGGTGCCGACGAGCATTCCGCCTGCACAGCCTACGCCCAGGGATATGTTGCCGTTGGCTCCCACGCCGTGCGCGAAGACGAGAGGCAACATGCCGAATATCATGGTGAGCGAAGTCATCAGGATTGGGCGCAGACGAACCCTGGCGGCACTCATCGCGGCCATCGTGATGCTCATGCCTCGGCGGTGCCGCTCCGTAGCGTACTCGGTGAGCAGGATGGCCGTCTTTGCCAAAAGGCCGATAAGCATGATGAGTCCCGTCTGCATGTAAATGTTGTTCTCCAAGCCCCACATCCGCGAGAAAAGGAAGCTGCCGAGCAAGCCGAACGGCACGCTCAGGATGACGGCCAAGGGGATGAAGAGGCTCTCGTAGAGCGCACAGAGGATAAGGTAAACGAAGACGATGACGATAACGAAAATGATGGCCGTCATCGGAATTGAAAAATTGAAAAGGTGAAAAGGTGAAAAAGTTAAGCCTTCGGAAAGGCTGGCCTCTTCTCGCGACATACCGCCAAACTCGTAGCCGTAGCCCTCGGGAAGGACTTTAGAGGCGGTGCGGCGGATGGCTTCGATGGTCTGTCCGCTGCTGTAGCCGTCGGCTGTCTGTCCCATGACGGCGATACTGCTGAAGAGGTTGAAGCGGTTCAGTCCTTCGCTGCCATAGACGCGCTCCATCGAGATGTACTGCGTGATGGGAATCATCTGCCCGCTCTCGCTTCGGACGCGCATGTTGGAGAGCGCCTTCTCGTCGAGGCGGTACTCTGGAGAAGCCTGCACGATGACGCGATAGAGCTTGGTGAAGCGTGTCAGGTTGCTGCTATAAGTGCCGCCAACATAACCCGAGAGCACCTTCAGCACGGCATTTGGCGTCACGCCGTCTCGCTTGCATCGGGCAGCATCCACCTCGACCCGATACTGCGGATACTTGGTGTCGAAGGTCGTGAAGGCGCGCGAAATGGCAGGCTCCTGATTGAGCGAGTCGATGAGGATACGGGTGTAGCGCATCAGGTCTTCTATCTTGCCGCCCTTGCGGTCTTGCACATGCAGCTCGAAGCCGCTGGTCGCACCGTAGCCCGAAATCATGGGACGTGTGCTGACGCGAATCTGGGCTTGCGTGATGTCGGCGGTGCGGCGGTAAATCTCGTCGATAACGGAATTGATGTCGTCGCCCTTCTTCTTCCGCTCGTCCCAATTCTTGAGGCGGATATTGAAGGAGCCAGCCGAGGAGGACTGGTCAAAGGTTGAGCCGCGACCGATGGTCATGTTGTAGAGGCGGAACTGCGGGATGTTCTTGATGCGACGCTCCACCTCGCGGGTTATCTTGCCTGTCACGGCCATGCTCGTGCCCGGAGCACACTGGACGTTTACGTTGATGGAGCCCATATCCTCGTTTGGCACGAAACCCGTTTTGGTGGTCTCGAGCATGTAGCCAAGCAGGATGCACACCAAAACGACGGACACCCACGGCAGCCAGCGGTGGTGGAAGATGTGCAGAACGCCTCGCTGGTACTTGCCTACGACCCGATGGAAGCTGACGTTGAAGGCTGCGTGGAAGCGTGCCGAGAAGCTCGTGTCGCCCTCTCTTCTTGGCCGAAGCATCAGGGCACAAAGGGCTGGCGAGAGGGTCATGGCGTTGATGGTCGAGATGATGACGGCAATGGCCATCGTCACACCGAATTGGGTATAGAACACGCCCGTCGTGCCGCCCACAAAGCAGACGGGAATGAAGACGCTCATAAAGACAATTGTGGTCGTGATGAGGGCAGACGTGAGGCCTTTCATCGCATCGACAGAAGCGAGATAAGGCGACTTGTAGCCTTCGTCGAACTTCGCTTGCACGGCCTCCACAACGACTATCGCATCATCGACCACCGTGCCTATCACGAGCACCAAGGCAAAGAGCGTCAAGAGGTTAAGGCTGAATCCGATAAAGTAGAGCACGGCAAAGGTGCCAATCAAGCTCACCACAATGGCAAGCGAGGGGATGAACGTGCTCTTGAGGTCTTGCAGGAAGATATAGACGACAAGCACGACCAAGACGATGGCTTCGAGAAGCGTGCGCACGACATTATGGATGCTGGCGTCGAGGAAGTCCTTCGTGCTCATCACATCGACCAGCTCCATCCCCGGCGGCAACTCTTTCTTTATCTCGATGGCCGTCTCGTCGATACGCTTGATGATTTCGTTGGCGTTCGAGCCAGGCGTTTGCGCAATCATGCAATTGGCGCCCGCATGACCGTTCGTGCTGTTCTGGAAGGTGTAGTTCTGGATGCCAAGTTCCACATCGGCCACATCTTTGAGGCGAAGCACGCTGCCGTCGGGAAGCGACTTGATGACGAGGTTCTCGTAGTCGCGCTCCTCTTCGTAACGACCTCTGTACTTCAAGACGTACTGGAACGTATTCTCAGCATCGGCTCCCAGCGTACCAGTCGGCGCCTCGATGTTCTGCTCCGCCAACACATTATCTATATCAGAAGGCATGAGGCCGTAGGAAGCCATCTTGAGCGGGTCGAGCCAAATGCGCATACTATAGCTTGCGCCCCAGACATTCACCTCGCCAACGCCCGGTACTCTGGAGAGGCGCGGCTCGATGTTTATCTTCATGTAGTTGGTCAGGAAGTCCGTGTCGTAGGCATCTGTGGGACTATAGAGCGAAAGGCTCTTGATGTTGCTCGTCTGCCGCTTGCGCACCGTCACACCGCTTCTTGTCACGTCGGCAGGCAGTTGTCCTTGCGTAGAAGCCACGCGGTTCTGCACGTTCACCATCGCCATGTCAGCATCCGTGCCTTGCTTGAAGAAGATGCTGATGCTGCCCGAACCCGTATTGGTGGCGGAAGAAGTCATATACATCATGTTCTCCACACCGTTCAGGCTCTCTTCGAGCGGGATGATGACGCTCTTCTGCACCGTCTCAGCATTGGCGACCGTGTAGTTGGCGCGCACGCTAACCGTCGGCGGCGCAATCTCCGGGAACTGCTCGATGGGCAGGTTCAAGAGACCTATCAGCCCCAGTACCACGATAAAGACTGAGATAACGCCCGACAATATGGGACGGTCTATGAAAACCTTAGGAGTCATAATCGGCCCCCTCCCCGCTCCCCCTTGGGGGAGTGCTTTTAAGCGGCATTGAGGCGGGATTGTGGCACTCCCCCAAAGGGGGAGCGGGGAGGGGGCTTCCTACCTCCGTCCCTTCCCTTAATAGTCCTGCGCCTTCGGCTATAATGACATCACCTTCGTTCAGGCCGCTTTCCACGATATAGCTTGTGCCATCGTCCAATGGGGCAATCGCAATCTCTGTCTGCTTGGTCTTGCCATCAATCACGCGATAAACGAACACCTTGTTCTGAAGCTCGAAGGTGGCCGTCTGCGGAATGACAATCACGCCCTCGCGGATGGTGGAGAGCACCACCGTCCCCGTGCCGCCATTACGCAGCAGGTGGTCTCTGTTCGGAAAGACGGCTCTTAGCGAGACCGCTCCCGTGCTGGCATCCACGATTCCACTCACAGCATCCACCCTACCCTTTTCGCCATATTCCTTGCCATTGCTCAGGAGTAAAGACACATCGGGCATCCCCTGCATAAAGGCTTCGAGGGTGCCGTACTGCATCGAGAGGTCAGTCACTTCGCGTTCGCTCAAGCTGAAATAGACCCACATCTCGCTGTCGTCACAAACCGAGATGAGCGGCTCGGCGATGTTGCTGCTCACCAAAGCCCCGACGTGATAGGGAATCATGCCAGCCACACCGCTGACGGGACTCTTCACGGTCGTGTAGCTAAGGCTGTTTCGGGCATTCGTCACGCCTGCCTGTGCCTGAGCCACTTGAGCTTGTGCCGAGAGGAGAGCCTGCTGAGCCGTTTGCAGCTCGAAGTCGCTGACGACCTGCTGGTCGCGCAGCAGTTTCTTGCTGTCGTAGGTGAGCTGTGCCGTCGCCTCCGCAGCCTTTGCCGCCTTCAAGCTTGCCTCGGCGGTGTTCAAGGCTGCCTGGAAGGGCACCTGGTCGATGATGAAGAGCGTCTGCCCTTTGTGTACCTTCTGCCCCTCGGCTGTCAGTATCTTGGTGATGAGACCGCTCACCTGCGGCCGTATCTCCACAATCTCCTTGCCTTTCATCGTGGCACTATAGAACGCCTTTACCGTCTGGCTTGTGCGCTCCACCCGCAGCGTCTTATAGACCGACGCCTCCTTTGCCTGCTTCTTTTCCTGACAAGAGGCAAGCACAAAACACCCCATCAATAGGGCACAAACAACCTTCTTTACCTTAAACATAATTTGTCCTTTACTTCAACTTCGTCGTGATGATGTTGACGCTGAAGGGGGCGACGTCGAAGGTGAGGCGCTTGCCTTCGTCTGCCGTCTGCACAGTGGCGGGGCGCGGAACGATATTGTCGGGGTATTGCATCGTGTTCTCATCTTCACCGCTCAAGCCGTACAAGCGCACCATCTCAGCCTTTTCTGCTGTACCGCCAGAGAGCTGCAAGGTGCCAGTAGTGCCTGTGGCGCAGAGGTTCACAATCTTTGTGTAGAGCGTGTTTGTCTTCTCGTCGAGCGTCGAGTTGGCATACACACCGTGCATCCGCCCGTCCTTCTTCTTGCCACTATAAACGGTCTTGCCGTCCACCTTAGCGGTAATTTCTTCGCCGTCAACGTCCAACTCGATGTTGTACCAGCGGTCGGAGTTGTAGTGGTCGGAATGTGCCCCTTCCAGTGTGTTGCGGTTGCCGCTGGAAGTGGTCTCTACAGATGTCCTCGAATTGCTCCATCCGCCGAGGTTGAGCCAGTCGAAGTTCTTCTCGTCCACATAGTTGAAGACAATCATGAAGCCTTCTGCACCGCTGTCCTTCCTTGCCTGCACCTTAAAGGTATAGTGCTTGGTTGTGATTGTGTAAGGATAGATGCGCATACTCTCCTCGGCATTGCTGGTCTGACGCAAGATGTCGCCATCTGTCACCCAATTGCCCTGATACTCGGGCTTGGAGTTGCCCGACTTCCAGCCGTTCATGTTTGAGGGAGAAACGTCTCTTGGGCCACCGTCGTCGATGAAGCCGGCAGGGGCAGAGGGGAGATAGATGGTCAGCTCAGGATTGCGGTAGCTGGCTTGCGTCTTCCAAGTGGCTACACCCACGCTGACGGGTATCTCCTTCTCCTCCTTCTTCACAGGGATTGACCATTGCAAATCGCTCTTCACGAGCCGGTTGCCGACGTGTGTCGGGAAGAGCTGCTGCACCCAGTAGCTCGGCGTGCCGAACGACTGGCCGCTGTTAAAGCGAATCATATCGGGGCGCCACTGGATGCTGTTCTCGTTGACGAAGATAGGCGCATAGCTGCTCATGCGAACGATATCGGCATTGTTCTCCATGCCCATCATGAAGACGGCCTCGCCCATTGCTGCGTTCAAGTTGCCCGTCGTGCCGTAGCCTTGCGTCACGGCATACTCGCCAGGATAGATGATGGGACCACGGCGGTCGTAATTATCGAAACGATGATACTGATTGACAAACCAGGCAGGGTTACGATAATAGTGCTCGTCGAGGATGTCCACAGGATTGTTGTTGCGCCATTTGGGATAATCTGTGCCCCACGACTCTACGTTGCCGATACACTGCACCTCGGGGAAGCGAGCCTTGATGGCATCGTAGAACATGCGGAAGCGTTCGGGGTAGTGGTCGCTCTGGTCGTTGTTGTTCTCCATGTGGTAGTTGTAGTTCTCGTTGCCTATCTCGATATAGGCGATACCAAAAGGCTCGGGATGTCCGTTCTCGGCACGCATCTTGCCGTAGTGGCTGGTGACGGGGCCGTTGGCATATTCAAGGGCGCCGAGGCACTCGTCAATCCACGGCTGCAACTCATTCAGGGGCGTACAGCCGCCGTGCCAGATGCCGATGTTCACCACATAGAGCGGCTTCGCGCCGAGGTCCTCGGAGAGCTGCAGGAACTCGTGGAAGCCGAGGCCGTCCGTCGTTGGGTAGCCCCAGTTGGCATTCATGTGACCAGGACGGCGCTCGATGGGGCCGACAGTCCGTTCCCAATGGTAGGCGTTCTCGGGCTTGTAGTTGCCCTCCACATAGCAGCCGCCCGGGAAGCGCATGAAGGCAGGATGCAGCGCCTCCAGCTTTTCCGCGAGGTCTATACGGCAGCCGTTCTCGCGCCCCTTGTAGGTGGGCGGGAAGAGGCTCACTACATCGAGCAGGAAGGTACTGGGCTTCTCGAAGCTCAACTCAAAAACAGCCTGCGGGTCGGAAGCCTCGGCGATGATGGTGGCCTCTATCTTCTGCCAGCCTTTCACGTACTTCGGCATGATAAGGGTTTTTCCCAGAACCTTTGTGCTTTTGCTTTTGAGTGAGGCATAAATCTTATTGGGAGTCTTCTGCATTGGCTTTATCCAGAACGACAGCTTATACTGTGTTCCAGCTACAGCATTGATGCCCCAATAGCCCTCATTGCTGACGCTGCCGTAAGCGGCGACGTTCTCCACCTTCAAGGCATGGCCTTGCTTCTCGTTCAAGAGGCCTTCGGTTGTCAAGCTGATGTTGGCACCTTCTGCCCTCCAATATGCGGGAACATGCTCCCCGTCTAAATTAGAGGACGTTTCCGAAGGACGATTGCGCGAGTCGCGGGCAATGGCGTCGTACTCAAAGGAGCGATTGCGAATCAGTTCGGCATAGAGACCGCCGTCGCTGGCGAAATTGATGTCCTCGTAGAAGATGCCGTAGAGCGTCGGGCTGATTTCGATGCCTTTCTGCGCTACATCCACCTGAATGTTGACCTGCCCTTCGTCTGCCGGGCTTTGACCTGTCTGTGCCTTTGTTTCCGTCTGCCACCCCATCGCTGCACAGAGCGCAAGCAGGGCTGTAATCATTGTTTTACTTTTCATATTTGTTTGAGATTTAATGTTCTTGATATTCTCAATTTGGGTACAAAGGTATTAAATCCTGCACACTTATACAAGTTTTCCTGTCAAGAATTAATAGTATGAGTGTCATTAACTTCGACACAACACGTTCCGTTCATTGCTTTATCATGATGAAGCAATTGCTTGGTCATGATGAAGCAATTGCTTTGTCATGACCAAGCAATGAAGACTCCACGCTGTGTTTAACGTGACCACACGCCAGCCATCCACAAAAGGGCAAAAAAAACCGCAGGGCAAAAGTGCCCTGCGGTTAAAAAGTCTGCCTCTACAAACTTCCCTAAAGGAAGAGGCTAATAGATTCCATCCACATAGTCAAGCAGCGTCTTGCGGCTGGCAAGGGTGCGGTCGTAGTCCTCACGGTTGGTCACGACAATCTTGTCGAACTCGCGGAGGCCAGTACCGGCGGGGATGAGGTGACCACAGATGACGTTCTCCTTCATGCCCTCCAGATGGTCGGTCTTGCCGTTGATGGCAGCCTCGTTGAGCACCTTGGTCGTCTCCTGGAAGGAGGCGGCGGAGATGAAGCTGCTGGTCTGAAGAGCGGCACGAGTGATACCCTGCAGTATCTGCTTGGACGTGGCCGGACGTGCGTCGCGCACCTGGACAATCTTCTTGTCCTGACGCTTGAGGTACGAGTTCTCGTCGCGCAAGCGGCGTGCTGTCACAATCTGTCCGTCCTGCATGTTCTCGGAGTCTCCGTGGTCAGTAACAACCTTCTTGCCCCAGATATTGTCGTTCTCTTCGGCAAAGTCGAGCTTATCGACAATCTGCTGGGAGAGGAAACGGGTGTCGCCGGCATCGTCGATCTGCACCTTGCGCATCATCTGACGAACGATGACCTCGAAGTGCTTGTCGTTGATCTTCACGCCCTGCAGACGGTAAACGTCCTGAATCTCGTTGACGATGTACTCCTGCACAGCTGTGGGACCCTTGATAGAGAGGATGTCGGCCGGGGTGATGGCACCATCGCTAAGCGGCGTGCCGGCACGGACGTAGTCGTTCTCCTGAACAAGAATCTGTCGGTTGGCAGGGATGAGGTACTTCTTGACAGCCTCTTCGCCGCCGAGACGCGGGGTGATGATGACCTCGCGGTTGCCGCGCTTCAGCTTGCCCATCGTTACCTCGCCGTCGATTTCGGCAACGGTTGCGGGGTTGCTCGGGTTGCGGGCTTCGAACAGTTCAGTTACGCGAGGCAGACCGCCCGTGATGTCGCCGCCACCGCCAATGACGCGCGGTATCTTGACGAGTACGTCGCCTGCCTTGACCTCCTGACCGTCTTCGACAGCGATGTGGCCGCCGATGGGCAGGTTGTAGTGGCGCAGGATGTCGCCGTTTGCGTCCAAGATGTGAACGGTAGGCACGCGCATCCTGTCGTGCGACTCGATGACGATGAGTTCCTGCAGGCCTGTCTGTTCGTCAGTCTCAACCTTATAGTTGACACCTTCGATGACATCCTCGTACTTCACCTTACCGGGCATTTCCGTCACGACAACTGCGTTGAAGGGATCCCACTTGGCAACAATCTCGTCCTTCTGCACCATCTCGCCGTCGCCCTTGTAGAGCGTACTGCCATAAGGCACGTTGGCTGTGAGCAGGACAATGTCTGTGGTGGGGTCGATGAAGCGGACTTCGGTCAGACGGCCTACCACAACCTTTGCTGGTGTGCCAACCTCGTCAACAACGTCAACAGTACGCAGCTCCTCGAACTCGAGGCGTGCGTCGTACTTTGCCTTGATGCGGGCATTGGCGGCAGCGTTGCCTGCCACACCACCGGCGTGGAAGGTTCGCAGCGTCAGCTGTGTACCAGGCTCACCGATGGACTGTGCTGCGATGACTCCGACGGCCTCGCCCTTCTGCACCATGCGACTGGTGGCCAGGTTGCGGCCGTAGCACTTCATGCAGACACCCTTATGGCTTTCGCAGGTGAGCACGGAACGAATCTCGACAGATTCAATTGGGCTGTCCTCAATCTCCTGTGCCTTGGCTTCGGTAATCTCTTCGCCGGAAGCACAGATGAGCTTGCCCGTGAGTGGATGGATGATGTCGTGCACAGACACACGGCCAAGGATGCGGTCGTAGAGGCTGCTGATGACTTCATCGCCATTCTTCAGGGCAGAACATACGAGACCACGCAGGGTGCCGCAGTCCTCCTCGTTGATGATGACGTCGTGGCTGACATCGACCAGACGACGGGTCAAGTAACCGGCATCGGCCGTCTTCAAAGCCGTATCGGCAAGACCCTTACGGGCACCGTGTGTAGAGATGAAGTACTCCAGCACGCTCATGCCTTCCTTAAAGTTAGAGAGGATGGGGTTCTCGATGGTGTCAGGCTCGGCACCTGCCTTCTGAGGCTTAGCCATAAGGCCACGCATACCGGAGAGCTGACTGATCTGTCCTGCACTACCACGGGCACCGGAGTCGAGCATCATGTACACGGCGTTGAAGCCTTGGTCGGCCTCCTTCATGGTCTTCATCAAGGCCTTGGAGAGGTCGTTGTTGACATGAGTCCAGATATCGATGACCTGGTTGTGACGCTCCTTGTCGGTGATGAAGCCCATGCCATACTCACCGCTGATGCGCTCAACCTCTTCGTTGCCCTTGCGGATAAGTTCTTCCTTCTCCTTCGGGATGATGATGTCGCCGAGGTTGAAGGACAGACCGCCCTCGTATGCCAAGCGGTAGCCGAGGTTCTTGATACCGTCGAGAAAGTCGCAGGCACGAGCCACACCGACCGTCTTGATGACATCGGTGATGATGCCGCGCAAGGTCTTCTTGGAGATGACATCATTGAAGAAGCCTACCTCGGCAGGAATAATCTCGTTGGCAATGACACGACCCACAGAGGTCTCGACCATACGCTTGCCCATCGTACCGTCCTCGAGCTTGTCGTCAACCACGACAAAGACAGGAGCATGAACATCCACGCGCTTCTCGTTGTAGGCGATGATGGCCTCTTCGGGACCATAGAACTTCAGGCCTGCGCCCTTTGCTCCGGGACGAAGCTTGGTGATGTAGTACAGACCGAGCACCATGTCCTGTGAGGGCACGGTGATAGGTGTGCCGTTGGCAGGGTTAAGGATATTGTGCGACTGGAGCATCAGTATCTGTGCCTCGAGGATAGCCTCGTTGCTCAGAGGCAGATGCACAGCCATCTGGTCACCGTCGAAGTCGGCATTGAACGCCGTACAAGCCAGAGGATGCAGCTGGATAGCCTTGCCTTCAATCATCTTGGGCTGGAAGGCCTGGATGCCGAGACGGTGAAGCGTCGGGGCACGGTTCAGCAGAACGGGATGTCCCTTCATGACGAACTCGAGGATATCCCAGATGACTGGGTCCTTGCGGTCAACTATCTTCTTGGCGCTCTTCACGGTCTTCACGATGCCGCGCTCGATGAGCTTGCGGATGATGAAGGGCTTGTAGAGTTCAGCAGCCATGAGTTTGGGGATGCCGCACTCGCCCATCTTCAGTTCGGGACCGACAACGATGACGGAACGTGCAGAGTAGTCGACACGCTTACCCAGTAAATTCTGACGGAAGCGACCCTGCTTACCCTTGAGCGAATCACTCAGGGACTTGAGGGGACGGTTGCTCTCCGTCTTGACGGCACTGCTCTTGCGACTGTTGTCGAAGAGGCTGTCAACAGCCTCCTGCAGCATGCGCTTCTCGTTGCGGAGAATGACTTCAGGAGCCTTAATCTCGATGAGTCTCTTGAGACGGTTGTTACGGATGATGACACGACGATAGAGGTCGTTGAGGTCGCTCGTTGCAAAGCGTCCGCCATCCAGAGGCACCAAGGGACGAAGCTCGGGCGGAATGACCGGCAGAGTGCGCATAATCATCCATTCGGGCCTGTTCACCTTAGAACTCAAGCGGAAGCTCTCGACAACCTGAAGGCGCTTCAGGATATCGTTCTTGTGCTGTGCCGCAGCCTCCAGGTTGGCCTCATTGCGAAGCTGGTTGGAAAGAGAATCGAGGTCAAGCTCGCAAAGTAGGTCGTAGATAGCCTCTGCACCCATCTTGGCGATGAACTTGTTTGGATCTTTATCCTCCAGGAACTCATTGTTCTGTGGCAAACGATCCATGATGGCCTCGTATTCCTCCTCTGAAAGGAGGTCGAGCTTCTGCACGGGAATGTCCTTGTTCTTTGCCATCACGCCGGGCTGAATCACGATGTAACGCTCGTAGTAGATGACGGCATCGAGCTTCTTGGTGGGGATGCCAAGCAGATAGCCTATCTTGTTGGGCAGGGAACGGAAGTACCAGATGTGTGCCACAGGCACGACGAGCTGGATGTGTCCGCTGCGTTCGCGGCGCACCTTCTTCTCCGTCACCTCCACACCGCAACGGTCGCAGACGTTGCCCTTGTAGCGGATGCGCTTGTACTTGCCGCAATGGCACTCATAGTCCTTGGTGGGACCAAAGATGCGTTCGCAGAAGAGACCGTCACGCTCGGGCTTGTAGGTTCGGTAGTTGATGGTTTCGGGCTTGAGCACCTCGCCGTATGAGTTCGCAAGAATCTCTTCGGGAGAAGCCAGACCGATCGTTATCTTGGTAAAGTTCGTCTTTACCTTATTTTCTTTCTTAAAAGCCATGTTTATCCTTTCTTGAAAAGCAATTCATTATTCCAAACTTACACGCAATCCCAGTCCGCGCAACTCATGGAGCAGCACGTTGAGAGACTCGGGAATGCCCGGCGTGGGCATGTGGTCACCTTTGACGATGGCTTCGTAAGCCTTGCTGCGACCTACGACATCGTCACTCTTGATGGTGAGGATTTCCTGCAGCACATGCGAAGCACCGAAGGCCTCGATTGCCCAAACCTCCATCTCACCGAAACGCTGGCCGCCAAACTGTGCCTTACCACCGAGAGGCTGCTGCGTGATGAGAGAGTACGGGCCAATGCTGCGGGCGTGCATCTTGTCCTCGACCATGTGGCCGAGCTTCAGCATATAGGAAACACCAACCGTAGCAAGCTGGTCGAATGGTTCGCCAGTAGCACCGTCGTAAAGCTGCGTGGAGCAATAACGAGGCAGACCTGCCTTGTCCGTCCATTCGCAGAGGTCATCGAGAGATGCACCGTCGAAGATGGGCGTTGCGAACTTCACACCAAGCTTCTGACCAGCTGCGCCGAGCACGGTCTCGAATATCTGACCGATGTTCATACGCGAAGGCACGCCCAGCGGGTTGAGCACGATATCGACAGGTGTACCGTCGGCAAGGAACGGCATGTCCTCCTGACGGACGACCTTGCTGACAATACCCTTGTTGCCGTGACGACCTGCCATCTTGTCGCCGACACCAATCTTACGCTTCTTGGCAATATAGACCTTAGCCAGCTGAACGATGCCATTGGGCAGCTCGTCGCCAAGACTGATGGCAAACTTCTTGCGCTTCATCTCTGTCTCAAGGAGTTTGTACTTCTTGAGATAATTGATGATGAGCTTACCAATGAGTCCGTTGATGTGTTCATTGTTAGTCCAACCAATAAGCTGTACAGTCGTATAGTCAATGTTGTTGAGCAAATTAGCTGTGATACTGCTGTTCTTGGGAATGAGAACCACACCCACATTGTCAACAATACCCTGACTCTTCTTGCCCTTTGTGAGCTCCAGCAACTTATCTACGAGGATAGCCTTCAGGTCTTCTGTCTTGCTGTTGAACTCTTCATCGAGGGCAGCCAGACGAGGCTTGTCCTGCAACTTCACCTTGCCAGTCTTGGAGGCTTTGGTGAAGAGCTTCTTGTCAATGACAACGCCATTGAGCGAAGGACTTGCCTTGAGGGAAGCGTCCTTCACGTCGCCAGCCTTGTCGCCGAAGATGGCACGAAGCAGTTTCTCTTCGGGACTGGGATCGCTCTCGCCCTTAGGCGTAATCTTACCAATCATGATGTCACCTGGAGCCACACGCGCACCGATACGGATGATGCCGTTCTCATCAAGGTCCTTGGTAGCCTCTTCGCTGACATTGGGGATGTCGGCTGTGAGTTCCTCCATTCCGCGCTTTGTCTCGCGCACCTCAAGAGAGAACTCCTCAACATGGACACTTGTGAGGATGTCCTCACGAACAACACGCTCGTTGAGCACAATGGCATCCTCGTAATTGTAACCCTTCCAAGGCATGTAAGCCACGAGGAGGTTCTTGCCGAGTGCCAGCTCACCGTCCTCTGTCGAGTAGCCCTCAGTCAGAATCTGACCTTTCACTACCCTATCGCCCTTGTTGCAGATGGGACGAAGGTCGATGGTCATATTCTGGTTGGTACGACGGAACTTGGGAATGCGGTATTCCTTCAGTGCAGGCTCGAAGCTGACAAACTCTTCGTCCTCGGTACGGTCGTAAAGAACGCGGATAGTAGCTGCATCAACATATTCAACTACGCCATCGCCCTCGGCACTAATCATTGTACGGGAATCCACACAAACCTGACGCTCGATGCCTGTGCCGACAATAGGAGCTTCTGTGCGCATCAAAGGCACAGCCTGGCGCATCATGTTCGAGCCCATCAATGCACGGTGAGCATCGTCGTGCTCCAGGAAAGGAATCAAAGCTGCAGCGATTGAAGCAATCTGCTGTGGAGCAACGTCCATGAGGTTCACCTCCGAGGGAGGAACGACAGGATAATCATCGTCCTGACGGCACTTAACCTTGGTGCGGATGAAAGTGCCATCGTCGTTGAGGGGTGCGTTGCCCTGACCGATGATGAGACCCTTCTCCTCCTCAGCCGTCATGTAGCGGACACCTTCGGGTGAGAGGTCAACCTTCGCGTTCTCAACCTTACGGTAAGGTGTCTCGATGAAGCCGAGGTCGTTAATCTTTGCATAGACGCAAAGAGAGGAAATCAGACCGATGTTGGGACCTTCGGGCGACTCGATAGGACAGAGACGACCATAGTGTGTATAGTGTACGTCGCGGACCTCGAAGCCGGCACGCTCACGAGACAGACCGCCAGGACCAAGGGCAGAGAGACGACGCTTGTGCGTTACCTCGGCCAATGGGTTGGTCTGATCCATGAACTGGCTCAAGGCGTTCGTGCCGAAGAAGCTGTTGATGACACCACCCAGGCTCTTGCTTGTCAGCAGGTCGGTAGGCGTGAACACCTCATTGTCGCGGACATTCATACGTTCGCGAATGGTACGAATCATTCGTGCCAAGCCAATGGAGAACTGGTTGGCAAGCTGCTCACCGACAGTGCGCACACGGCGGTTGCTCAAGTGGTCAATGTCGTCGACACTGGCCTTAGAGTTGACAAGCTCTATCAGATACTTGATAATCTCGATAATGTCTTCCTTGGTCAGCACACGGACGCTTGGGTCTGTATCCAAGCCAAGCTTGTGGTTGATGCGGTAGCGGCCGACCTCGCCCAAGTCATAGCGCTTCTCGCTGAAGAAGAGGTTGAGGATGACTTCCTTGGCACTGGCATCATCCACGGGGTCAGCATTACGCAGCTGACGATAGATGTAGCTGATGGCTTCCTTCTCACTATTGGTGGCATCCTTCTGGAAGGTGTTGAAGATGATGCTGTAGTCGGAAGTCTGAGCATCCTCCTTGTGAACAAGGATAGAAGGTACGTTACTGGACATGATCTGCTCGATGGCATCCTCATCCAGCACGCTCTCGCGTTCCAGAATGATTTCATTACGCTCGATGGAAACAACTTCGCCTGTATCTTCATCAACGAAGTCCTCAATCCAGCTCTTGAGCACGCGGGCAGCAAGCTTCTGGCCGAGGTGTTCCTTCAGGTTTTCACGAGTAGCCTTAACCTCTTCTGCCAAGTTGAATATCTGGAGAATGTCCTTGTCATTCTCAAATCCGATGGCACGAAGCAGAGTCGTGACGGGCAATTTCTTCTTACGGTCAATATACGCGTACATTACATTATTGATGTCTGTCGCGAACTCAATCCAGCTGCCCTTGAAAGGAATAATGCGGGCCGAATAGAGCAGAGAGCCATTGGCATGTACGCTACTGCCGAAGAAGACACCGGGCGAACGGTGCAACTGTGAAACCACAACGCGCTCGGCACCGTTGATGATGAATGTACCGTTGTCCGTCATGTAGGGGATGAAGCCCAGGAACACGTCCTGAACCACTGTGTCGAAGTCTTCATGGTCGGGGTCGTCGCAGCTCAACTTCAGCTTTGCCTTCAAGGGCACGCTGTAGGTGAGGTCGCGCTCCAGACACTCCTCAATAGTATAACGGGGAGGGTCAATGAAGTAGTCGAGAAACTCCAGATTAAAGTTGTTGCGAGTGTCGTTAATCGGGAAGTTCTCAGAGAAGACCTTGTACAAACCATCGTACTTCCTCAGTTCGGGAGGAGTATCGAGTTGGAGGAAGTCCTTAAACGACTTCAACTGCACTTCCAGAAAGTCCGGATAAGCCAGCGGGCTTTTTACGGAAGCGAAATTAATTCTCTGATTCTTTTTGTTAGCCATCTAAACTTGATATTGTGTTCTCGTGAAAGTTTATAGACACAAAAAGGCAAAGAACCCTCTACCAGAGGATCCTTTACCTATATCCCTTTTTCAGGGAGGAGTATTACTTCAGTTCAACTTCAGCGCCTGCGTCTTCGAGAGTCTTCTTGAGAGCCTCTGCGTCAGCCTTCGGCATGCCTTCCTTCAGCACGCTGGGAGCGCCGTCAACCATTTCCTTAGCTTCCTTCAGGCCGAGACCGCAAGCTTCCTTGACAGCCTTAACAACCTGCAGCTTGGCAGCACCTGCACTCTTGAGGACAACGTCGAAGTCGGTCTTTTCCTCAGCAGCAGCGCCTGCACCTTCACCACCTGCAGCTACAACAACAGCAGCAGCAGCGGGCTCGATGCCATAAGTCTCCTTAAGTTCGTTCTTAAGATCAATTACTTCCTGTACTGTGAGCGCTACGAGCTCAGCAGCAAGAGCCTTAATATCAGCCATTTCTTTAATGTATTTAAGTTGTTATTATACTTGGTTATTTACTCGGCAGCGGATTCGGCTGCGGGTTCTGTTGCAGGAGCTTCTGCCTTCTCCTCGCGGTTCTCCAGAGCATTCAGGATGTTCATAATCGGAGATTCGAGAGCAGCGACAACGTCTGCAATCAGTTCATTCTTGCTCTTCAGAGCGACGAGAGTCATCAGCTGGTCAGCACCAACATAGAGAGCGCCCTCGGCGTATGCTGCCTTGAAAGCGGGTTTCTCCTGCTTCTTGCTGTTCAGCTCCTTGATGAGCTTGGCAGGAACATTAGCGGTCTCGGTCAGGATCAGCGCCGTAGTTCCAACCAATGCGGGCTTCAGTTCGCTGAAGTCTCCCTCGGCAGCTTCAAGAGCCTTAGTCATCAAAGTGTTCTTGACAACGACCATCTTGAGGCCCTTCTCAAAACACTTGCGGCGCAGAGCGCTCGTATTTGCGGCATTCATGCCCTCAACATCTACCAGGTAGAAGTGGGGGTATTGCTTCAGATACTCACCGAGCTGCGCGATAATTGCTACTTTATCTTCCTTTCTCATGATGTTACAGCTTTTTTAGATTTCCTCAGTAGCCTTAGGATCAACCTTGATGCCGCGGCTCATTGTACTTGAAAGATAAATACTCTTGATGTATGTACCCTTGGCAGCAGCGGGCTTCAACTTGATGATAGTCGAGATGAACTCCTTTGCATTCTGAGCGATCATGTCAGGAGTGAAGGACACCTTGCCGATAGAGGTATGTACGATACCTGTCTTGTCGACCTTGAAGTCAATCTTACCCTGCTTCACTTCACGGACAGCCTTGGCTACATCCATGGTTACAGTTCCACTCTTGGGGTTTGGCATCAAGCCACGGGGACCGAGGATACGACCCAGAGCACCAATCTTGCCCATGATGGAGGGCATGGTGATGATGACGTCGATGTCAGTCCAACCACCCTTAATCTTCTCGATGTACTCATCGAGACCTACATAGTCAGCACCTGCTTCCTTTGCAGCAGCTTCAGCATCCGGTGTGCAGAGGCAGAGCACGCGCGTCACTTTACCCGTGCCGTTAGGCAGCGAGACGACACCACGAACCATTTGGTTTGCCTTTCTGGGGTCAACGCCCAGACGCACATCGATATCAACGGAAGCATCGAACTTGGTGGTGGTAATCTCCTTCACCAAGGCAGAAGCTTCCTTCAAGGTGTATGCCTTCCCTGCTTCAATCTTATCAGCCACCAACTTCTGGTTTTTTGTCAGCTTACTCATTTTAATTGAAGTTTTAATTATTCACCAGGGAACTCACCCTTGACAGTGATACCCATACTTCTGGCTGTACCTGCAACCAATTTCATTGCAGACTCTACAGTAAAGCAGTTCAGGTCAGGCATCTTGTCCTGAGCGATGGTGCGAACCTGATCCCAAGTAATCTGGGCAACCTTCTTACGGTTGGGTTCTGCACTGCCACCCTTGACCTTGGCAGCCTCAATCAACTGTACTGCCACAGGGGGAGTCTTGACAACGAAGTCGTAAGACTTGTCTGTGTAGTAAGTGATGACTACAGGGAGCACCTTACCGGCGCGGTCCTGTGTTCTGGCGTTGAATGCTTTACAGAAATCCATGATGTTGATTCCCTTAGAACCCAATGCAGGGCCTACTGGAGGAGATGGATTTGCAGCGCCGCCTTTAATCTGTAATTTGATTAATCCAGCAACTTCTTTAGCCATTTGATTATTCTTTATTATTAATGTTAACTCGAGGCTTCAAGACTCGTAACAAATGCCTTAAAGCTTCTCAACTTGTGTAAAACCAAGCTCGACGGGCGTTTTGCGCCCGAAGATCTTGACCATAACCTTCAGCTTCTTCTTTTCGTTATTCACCTCTTCGACGATTGCATCGAATCCGCTGAACGGACCGTCGGACACCTTAATGCTTTCACCCACCTCGAAGGGAATGATAACATCTTCGGGAATCTCTGCCATTTCGTCGATGGTACCCAGCATCTGACTGACCTCGGAGGGACGCAGCGGCATGGGGGTGTTGCTTGAACGGGAGTCGTTGAGGAAGCCCAACACGTTGGACACATTACGCAAGCGAGCCTGAGTCTCTCCCACCAGCTCTGCTTCCACGAAGACATAACCGGGGTAGCGGTTCTTCTCTTTAATCTTGCGCTTGCCTCCTGTGACTGTAACCACCTTCTCGGTGGGAATCAGCACTTGGGAGACATGCTTGGCAAATTCGGGCATGTTGTTCATCAAAGCGTCAATGACCTCCTTGACCTTGCCTTCCTTTCCACTGATGGCACGCAGGACGTACCATTTCATTTCAGTTTCTGCCATTTCCAAACTGACTCTTTATCTCAGCAAACCATAGACGACTTCCATTCCGGACTGGAACACGAAGTCCATAACGAAAACTACCAGTGCTATGCATAGGGAAGCGGTTAATACTACAACAGCACTGTTCATAAGTTCTGAACGTGTAGGCCAAGTGGTTTGGTGCACAAGTTCTTCGTATGATTCTTTACAATACTTTTTAATACTGTCAAACATAACATTTGCAATTTGGCACGGGAAGTAAGACTCGAACTCACGACCCTCGGTTTTGGAGACCGATGCTCTACCAACTGAGCTATTCCCGTATTTATGGGTGAGCAGGCGTTATTGTCTGCTCACCCAATCTTCTTAATGTACTTTGAGGTTTTCCTCAAAGATTATCACTTTTTAGTCGAATACCTCGGTAATCTGACCAGAGCCTACGGTGCGGCCACCCTCACGGATAGCGAAGCGGAGACCTACGTTCAGAGCCACAGCGTAGATAAGCTCTACGGTAATCTCTACGTTATCACCGGGCATTACCATTTCGATTCCATCGGGGAGGTGAATCTCACCGGTGCAGTCCATGGTGCGGAGATAGAACTGAGGACGATACTTGTTGCCGAACGGAGTGTGACGGCCGCCTTCTTCCTTCTTCAGAACGTAGATGGAAGCCTTGAAGCCCTTGTGAGGAGTGATGGCACCCGGGTGGGTGATAACCATACCACGCTTCACTTCGTTCTTGTCGATACCACGGAGGAGCAGACCTACGTTATCGCCAGCCTCACCCTGGTCGAGGATCTTGCGGAACATCTCGACGCCAGTGATGACAGACTTCTTGTCTTCACCAAGACCGAGGATCTGAACTTCGTCGCCTACCTTAACGACACCTGTCTCGATACGACCGGTAGCAACGGTGCCACGACCTGTGATAGAGAAGACGTCCTCGACGGGCATCAGGAATGCCTTATCCCTGTCGCGTACGGGTTCCTGAATCCAGTTGTCGCAAGCGTCCATGAGTTCCATAACCTTAGCTTCCCATTTGGGTACACCGTTGAGTGCGCCGAGGGCAG
>JAFXZK010000112.1 GCA_017541265.1 Bacteroidaceae bacterium
TGAAAATTGAAAGTTCTTCTCTTCATCTTTATTCGTGCGGTAGCAAATTCTTCATTCTTCATTCTACGTTCTTCACTTATCAGTTTGTTTGCACCTCGCGCAGTACGCAATAGTCCCACATGTAGGTGTCGCCGAACTCGGGACGCAGGGCTGCACCTATCTGCTTTTCGTTCATGCCTTGGCTTGAATACTGGTTCAACCTTTCAAAGAAGGCTTTATAACGGTCAACTACACGCTGGTCGAACTGGACAAAGGAGAGGTTTATGCCTTCCGTCTTCAGTTCATATACGCCAAAAAGCATCGCTTCCTGCACATGTATGGGGAAGTGCTTGCCGGGATTGATGTTGTAGAACTGCTGCACTTGCGACCAAAAGCACTTCTGGTCGCGCATCGCCATTGCACAGCCCAAAGCCACTTCCTGTGCTTCAGGGTCATTGGTGATGTTGTACATCCACTTCTTCAATATGGTCAATTCGACATACTTGTCGTCTGTACCCACAAGCTCCGAGCCTTCATTATAGAGTTTCAGAGGCATACGGAAATGCTCGTTTGTCGGCAGAAGCTTCTCATCCTCTACGAAGCGCTGCATCTCCTTTGCCCATTTCTTTTGAAAAGTGGTGCGGCACAACAGGCGCAGATACTTGCGGGCATTGTCCATCTCGCCGTTCACTATGGCACATTGCGTCAGCAGTCGCATCGTATAATAAGAATAGCCGTAGTGCATACAACGCTCAATAGCACGGCGAATGGCGAAGACGGTCTCGCCATAGTTGTAGTAGATGAGGTCGCCTGCCTGGTCAGAAATGCGGATGTGTATGGAATCGCTGACGACGGCGGGCTGGATGCTCTCATTATTATATATGTATCGCTTGGAGCAAAGTTCGCCCCTGTTGATGAGGGCAATGTCACGAAACATCACCATCTCGCGGGTTACAGGTCCCTTCGCCATTGCCGCCTCGCGAAGCACATCATTCCATCTGCATTCCTCCACGCCCCGTTGCATATGCATTTCTGCGTGGAAGTTATAGTCTGTGAAATCTCTTGCCGAAAGGCAGAAGAACATTGCCAAGAATGTCACAGCCATAATGCTTTGGCTGACAAGCAACTTCTTCGTCTTTATCTTCTCTATAAAAGGAAAGAGGACAGGTGCAATGAGGACAATATAGAACGGCGTCTCGAGGGAACGGTCGCGCAGCTCGTCAAGTTCAAAGAAGCGAAAGCCGTACATCCAAGGCTGGTCAGGTCGCATCGATGTCGTGCCGGAAGTCTCGAGCAATGGAACGAGCCAAAGGGTAAAAGCTAATAATAATGAAGAAATGAGAAAATGAGAAAATGAAATCTTCATTCTTTCATTTTTCATTCTTTCATTTTTGAGCGCAACCAATACCGCTGCCAGCAGGGCATAGATGCCGAGAGGATAGTAGAACAGGGCTGCAACGAGGGGAATCCAAGCAAGACTTATCCATTGCCGAACCTTATCGCTGACGGGTATAAACTTGTCTATTTGTGAAATTGTGAAATTGTGAAATGAAGAGAGGAGCAGTGCTGCGAAGAGTCCCAACGAGTGATAGAAGACGTAATCGACGTCCTTCAGGATATATACCCAGTAGCCGAGCTGTATGTTGCTGCAGAGCAAGGCGGCCAAAGGGATGAAGAGCAGGAAACTCCATTCGTTGGGTACGCGGAAAGACCACTTTGCAAGGGCGAATGTCAGAAGCCAAAGGGCTATGAGCATCGAGCAGCCAAGGGCGGGATAATAGAAGAATTGCGTCAGATAAGCTCCTGCCCAGGAAAGCAGCCCTCCGGGGACTGCCATACAGTCGTTGAAGAAGAGCCGGGTGCCGTTCCACCAGCCTCTATCCTGCATGAAGAACATTGTGTCGGCATTCCTCACATAAAGGAAGTACCAGGCAACTATAATGAAAATGAAAGAATGAAAGAATGAGAGAATGAATCCTTTCGGCCTTTCATTTGTAGAAACGCTCTTTATCTTGTCCTTTCTCATTATTTCATTATTTCATTATTTCATTTCTTACTTTCAATGTATTTCACAATCCACGCCCCGACTTCCTTGATGCCGTACTTACCGCCGCCTTCGACCTGAATCTCTGGCGTACGGACGTTTTGGTCGAGGGAAGCATTGACGGCCTCGCGGATGAGCGCACCTTCCTTCTTCAGGTCGAAATACTCGAAGAGCATAGCGACGGACAGGATTTGCGCCAGCGGGTTGGCGATGTTCAAGCCCTTGCCCTGCGGCCAGCTGCCGTGAATCGGCTCAAAGACGGGTGTCGAGCTGCCCGTAGATGCGCTGGGAAGCAAGCCCATCGAGCCTGTGATGCACGAGCCTTCGTCGGTCAGGATGTCGCCGAAGGTGTTCTCCGTCACGATGACGTCGAAGAAGCGCGGGTCTTGTATCATTCTCATCGCGGCATTGTCCACATACATGAAGTCAGTCTGCACGTCGGGATATTCGCCCATCATCTCCTGCGCCACTTTGCGCCACAGACGGCTCGAAGCCAAGACGTTTGCCTTATCAACGACGGTCAGATGCTTCCTGCGCTGGCGGGCATACTGATAACCTACGCGCAGAATACGCTCCACCTCTGGGCGGCTGTAGTAGTTCGTGTCGAGTGCGTCCTCTACCCCATCGGCATTGACCGCCGGCTCCTGCTTCTTGCCGAAGTACATGCCGCCTGTCAGTTCGCGGATGCAGACAAAATCGGCACCGCGAACCAGCTCGTCCTTGAGGGGCGACTTATGCACGAGGCAGTCGAACGTCTCTACGGGACGGATGTTGGCATAGAGACCGAGCTTCTTGCGCATTGCAAGCAGCCCTTGCTCCGGACGAACCTTTGCCGTGGGGTTGTTGTCGAACTTCGGGTCGCCCACGCTTGCAAAGAGCACGGCATCTGCGGCCTTGCACGTCTGGAATGTCTCTTCGGGGAACGGGTCGCCCACCTCGTCGATGGCGTGTGCGCCGCAAAGGGCTTCCTTGTAACTGACTTCGTGACCGAACTTTTCGGCTACTGCACTGAGCACGGCCACGCCCTGCTCCATAATCTCGGGGCCGATGCCGTCACCGGCCAATACTGCGATGTTGAGTTTCATATTTCGATTTTATTTTATCAGCACTTTCTTACCGTCCTTGATATAGAGACCGGGGTGAAGTCCTCGTCCGTCTTCCTCTGTCTGCGGATTGACACGCTGTCCGGCGAGGTTATACCAGCCACGCTTCTCTCCTCCATCGAGGGTGGGTTCGGAGGTCGGTCTGCGGATTCCCACAGGGTCATCCTCCGGGGAGAGGTCGCCCATGATTTTGAAGTACGACCATTCGCCGCCTGCAAGTGAATAGTTCATAAATACGTCGGGCAGCGTGTAGAGCCATGCCTCGTTGGCCTGGACGCGAGCCTTCCAGAAGCACTTGCAGGAGCTGGAGTTGTCGGAGGCAAGCACGGGCGGCTCTTCGCCGTAGCACAGCAGCTCGGTCAAGGAGTAGAGGGACAGCGCACGGTCACCGATGAACTTCACACCAGAGCCGAGTGTCACCCTCGTGATGTGGTCGTTGGGATGGCTCCCGTCGGGGCCGTCGCCCTCGAAGTAGAGGAAGTAGGGCTGTATCTCCACATCGCTGCCCATTACAACCACCTCGTTGATTTCGTCCAGGAATTCCTCCCATTGCAGGCGGTAGGCTATTTCGGGGTCGGTCGTACTCTTCGTGATTTCAGGCATTGCTCCCTGATAGTCGATGGTCAGTACGCCATTTGCGAACTCCCAGAAGCCCTGGTCGCCCATTGTGCCGTTCCTGAAGAGGCCAACCCTAACTTCGCAAGTGGCGCGTATGCCGTTTATGGTCTTTGCAGTGATGGTTGCCTTTCCGGGGCCGACTGCACGGACAAGACCTGTACTGCTGACGGTTGCTACCGACATATTGCTGGTCGTCCACGTCACCGTCTTGTCCGTAGCGTTGCTGGGGTACACGGTGGCTGTCAGGCGGTAAGTCTGCTCCAGTTCATTGAACTCCAGATAGGTCTTGTCGAGGGTGATGCTTACGGGCAGCCTCAGGTCGGGATCGTCCGCATAGCTGAGGTCTCGCAGGATACGCGGATTGAAGTTTCTCCACGGGTCATTGTTGTCGTAGTTCGTGCTTGCGCCGGACACCAGATGAAGCCAAGCCGTGTTGTTGGTAAGTCGATTGTTCCAGAAGACGGGTTGGCTTGCCGTCGTAGGCGGTTCCTTCTTGTAGCAATCCACGCGGTTCAGTTCATAAAGTGAGAAGGCACACCTGCCGATGCTCTTCACGCCCGAGCCGAGCGTCAACTTCTTGATGTGGTCGTCGGGATGGTGATGGTCTGATGTCTCGTCACTTTCGTAGTAGAGGAAGTAGGGCTGTACTTCCACGTCCTGACCCTTGACGACCACTTCGTTGATGTCGGCCAGGAAGTCAATCCACTTCAGGCGGTACGCCACTTCGGGGTCGTTGGTCTCGCGGGTGCAGTTCTGCCGCATCTGTCCATTGTAGGTGATGGTCAGCACGCCATCGGCAAACTCCCATTTGCCCTGAGTACCCAGTGTGCCTGAGCTGTTCTTGACGACAGTCACCTCCACCCGAGCAAAAAGCTTCAAGACATCCACTTCACTGAGACAATATGGAACATTCCACTTATATGCGCCGGGGCCTACATATATGGTAGCCTTGCCACTCTTCAGTGCTGTTACCATGCCGTCCTCACTTACACTCACGGGCGGCTCAGGATAGATGTAGTCGCCTGCCTCATCATCCCATATGCCATCCCATCCTTCATAGCTTACCCAATAGCAGAGGGATTTGTCGGTGGCATTCTCGGGCAATACCGTTGCCGTAATCAAAGCAGTCTCCCCTTCATTCAATCTCATGCTTGTCGGAGACGCTATAACGGATGTGACAGGGATAATGTTCTTCACCGTGATGCTGCAGGTAGCAGTCTTGCCGTTCGATGTCTTTGCGGTGATGGTTGCCGTGCCTTCCCCGACGGCTTTCACGCGGCAGCCGTTGTCGGCGCTGTAGGTGAAGGCTGCCACATTGGTGTTGCTGCTTGTCCAGATGAGAGTCTTGTTGGTAGCATTGCTGGGTTGCACGCTGGCACCAATCCATACTTCATCATCAAGATGCAAGATAAGCTCCGTCTTATCAAGGGTGACGCCTGTGGGTAGGACAAGGTTGCCTTGGGCTTGTGCCACAATGACGAAGGTCACCAAAGAAAAAAGCAAGGTAAACAGCTTCTTCATTGTTATGTTAGTTTGAGTTTGTTTTTGTCTTATGTTTTACGAGTGCAAAGATACAAAATTATTTCGACATTTGGAAGAGAATAAGGGAAAATTTTTACTTCAATTTTACTTCCTGACAATTAAGCTTGTTTCCTCTCTCGGGCGGGAGGCGGAGGTAATTAGCTGTGCCTCGTTGGCTATTTAGGTTAGCCTAATTGCGCAATTAGGCGTGCCGTGTTTTACCCCGCAACACCTGCAACAGTTGCAACACTTGCAACAAGTGATGTCTTTTCCTGAATTTGGTTGACAGTTTTTTGTACTTTTTCTGATATGGTTGTCAGCCGTTTTGCTGGATCTGTTAACACTTTACTGAAGCAGTTGACAGCTTTCCTGATTCGGTTGACATTTTCCTGCTTTAGTTGACA
>JAFXZK010000113.1 GCA_017541265.1 Bacteroidaceae bacterium
ACTTCTCATGTTTCTTACTCCTTTTTTAATTTTGGCTGCAAAACTACTATTTATTTTGGCATCCATCGTTATGCAAAATGTAGCAGTTTGCGGAATAAAAAACTTGCTTTGAAAGGATGGTGTAAAGTGCGCCATTCTGCCACGATTTGCGTTGTCAATAAAGGAAGATTAACCCGCCTCAGAACCCATCTTTTGGGTTACGATTTGGCAACCTAACTCCTTCACCAATCCTCCCCAATTTGCTTTTAGTCCCTATTTGAACTTCCTCGTTTCTCCCCGTGTTGCCTTTATTTCAGGCCGAATTGCGTTAATCTTCGAAAATCGCTTCGCTTTTACAAGCTTTTTTCGTAACTTTGCGTCATCAAAACCAATAAATGTCTGCTTTCTACTAAAAACAAACGAAATAACAAACATGGGAAGACTTATTACCTTCTTTATCCTATCCTTATTATTCTATAGCCAACAGGCAGCGCAGATAGTGAACACAGAGCCTGTTTGTGTGGAAACGCCCGTGGGCCATGCACCTCGACTGCCTTACCAGTTGTGGGTGACAGATGCCAGTGGTCGTAGCGAGTACCGCCAAGTGAAATGGATGAACTCTTCGGAAGCAACGGAGCAAGCCGAGGCCAACCCTGCCATCAATCCCGTTGGAACAACATACAAGGTGCGCGGATTCATCCTTGGCGACAACCAGGCTCCTAACGGCTACCCTGTGTGGGCAGAGGTCAAGGTGGTGAAGTCAAATCAAAATGACGCTCCTTCCTGCTTCCCTGTTGCCGAGCCTCTGCCATTGGATGCAGTGAGCATCGACGGCGATAATCGCCTGACACGCAACCGCGACCTCGACATCGAGCAGCTCATCAGCCTGCCCGTAAAGCAGCAGCTCTACAACTACCGCGACACCTACGGCCTGCCTACCGATGGCTATCCTGAATCTGATGGCTGGGATTCTCCTACCACAAAGCTCAAAGGTCACGGCTCAGGGCACTACATGTCGGCTCTGGCATTTGCCTTTGCCAGTTGTCAGGACAAGACGAAGAAGGACATTCTGCGGCGCAACATTACTGAGATGGTCGATGGTCTGCGTGAATGTCAGGAACGCACGTTTGTATGGAACGAGCAACTGGGACGCTACTGGGAGGCACGCGACTTCGCCCCCGAAGAGGAACTAAAGACCATGCAGGGCACATGGGCCGACTTCGACCATTATAAGCAGGCGTATGAGAAGTATGGCTACGGCTATCTGAACGCCATCCCTGCTCAGCACTGCGTACTCATCGAGATGTATCGTGCCTACAACAACGACAACTGGGTGTGGGCGCCCTACTACTCTGTACATAAGCAGCTGGCAGGTCTCATCGACATTGCCACCTATATCGACGACAAGGCCGTGGCCAAGAAGGCACTTCTCATAGCCAAGGACATGGGGCTGTGGGTATGGAATCGCCTGCACTATCGCACCTATGTCAAGAGCGACGGCAGACAAGATGAGCGTCGTGCCCGTCCTGGCAACCGCTATGAGATGTGGAATATGTACATCGCTGGCGAGGTAGGCGGCATGGCTGAGTCGCTGGCACGCTTGTCGGAAATGACAGGAACAGCCGAGGAGAAGGCTCATCTGCTTGAGGCTGCCAACTACTTCGACAGTCCTGCTTTCTTCGACCCGTTGTCCAAGAACATCGATGCCATCCGCACACGCCACGCCAACCAGCACATACCGATGGTGACAGGTGCCCTGCGCTCCTATCGTGGCAACCACAATCCCTACTACTACGACCTGGCCGAGAATTTCTGGACGATGATTCAAGGCCGCTACCGCTACGCCATGGGTGGTGTAGGCAACGGCGAGATGTTCCGCCAGCCATACGCGCAAATGACTTCTATGCTTCCAGAGCCTAACCTCAACGAGACCTGCTGCGCTTATAACCTGGCAAAGCTGACGAAGGACTTGAACTGCTTCAACCCTGACGATGCCCGTTATATGGACTACTACGAGCGGGTGCTCTATAATCAGATTATCGGCTCAGTGAATCCCCGCAAGTACCAGACCTGCTACCAATATGCCGTAGGCCTCGACGCATCAAAACCCTGGGGCAACGAGACGCCGCAGTCAAGCTGTTGTGGCGGCACAGGAGCCGAGAATCACGTGAAGTATCAAGAGGCAGCATACTTTGTTTCTCCCCTCGGGGAGACGGAAGAGGGGGTCGCATGTCTTTGGATTGCGCTCTACCTACCCACTACTGCCAAATGGGAGCAGCAGGGTGTTACCATCAAACAGGAATGTCAATGGCCGGCAGAGAAGACTACTATCCGTATCATCAAGGGCAGGGCTTCGTTTGCCATGAAGCTCCGCGTTCCTTATTGGGCTACTGAGGGCTTCGAAGTGAAGCTCAACGGCAGGAGCATAGCCACCCACTATCAGCCCTCCAGCTATGTGGAGATTCCTGCGCGGAAATGGAGCAAGAAGGACGTCGTGGAGGTAACAATGCCCTTTACCAAGCATATTGACTTTGGCCCAGACAAAGTGGATGGTCATTGGCTGGGTGCCTTCATGCACGGGCCATTGGTGATGGCCGCCACCGATATCAAGACCTGGGACGAAGCTACCGTCGACATGAACCACGACCTGAGTTCCTTTATTCCCGATTACGAAGGCGACCAGCACCTTACGCACTATTTCCGCATAAACCTTCCAGCCTCGACAGCATCTGGCAGCTTCCCTATCGACAAGTCCCAATTGCGCGAACTGCTTCTCATCGCCAAGAGTCGCACCATCGAGCAGCAAGCATGGAACGAAATGACGGTGAAGGTGCCTGAATATGCGCCTTGGGCTAAACATGGCTTTGCCCGTATGATAGAACAAATGGAAGAAGCACAGCCCATTATGGATGCTCCAGAAGACAAATACAGTCAGGAGGAAATAGACAAAGCTGCCGATGCCTTGAACGCCATCATCAACACCATGCGGCCAGGCAACCTGCCAGAGCCGGAAGACCTGGAAGAGTTGCAGTCGCTATTGGAGAAAGTGCGTCAACTGCCTGCCACTAACGACAAAGCCACCCACGCCATCTCGTATGCCAACATGGTGATACGCTATGTGACAGACGGCAGCGGCACACGCGACATGATAGAGCGTGCCACCAACCAAATCAAAGAAATACTGAAATAAAGATAAGTAAACTAATCAATTGCCAACTCTCCTCGACGCTCCCGTTGTGCCGTCGAGGTTGATGAAGGCCGTTGGATTGGGCTTGTAGGTTGCGTTCTCGCCATCGGTCTCGTAGATGCAATGGCGAAGGTCCTGCATGGAGATGCGGACGGCATCGCGACTCATTTCGGGCACATTGTAGCTCTTCAGCAGGAGGATGTTCCATTCGGGGTCTTCCTGTGGGATGACGAAAGCCTTGTGCGCACGGCCTTGTTTGTCGAAATAGGCAATGAAGAGGCGCGTATAGTTCTGGTCCATGCGGCGACTGCTGAAGACGAACCAGCGGCTGTTGCTGCTCCAGGAGTGGAAGCTGTCCACATCGGGCGAATTGGCTTCCGTCAGGGCATAGCAGCTGTCCGTCTGCAAGTCCTTCACCCAAAGGTCGCTCGACTTGTGCCAGATGTGGAACTGCCCATAGTCGCCTTTCGTGTAGAGGACGTAACGGCCATCGGGCGAGACGCGAGGCACGCTGATGCTCTTGTTCTCGCTGACGGCATTGACCTCCATCCGCGGCTTGCCGAAGCTGCGCGTCTTGGGGTCGAAGGGAATGGACATCATGTTGTAGCGGATGCTGTCGAACTTCAGGAGAAGCTGCTGGGTGACGGTGCTGTCGGGCAGCGACGGCTCAAGAAGCGGCTTGATATAGGACGTGCAGTAGTACAAGGTACGTCCGTCGGGCGCCCAGCACGGGAAGGTTTCCAAGTCGTCGTGGGTGCGGATGATGTGGCTCACCTCGTTCTTTGTGACATCATAGAGTAGCAAGTCGCTCCGCTCGTCCAGTACTTCGAGCTTCTCCGGGTAATAGAGGTGGAAAGCCTGTCCCGTCTTGTTGGTCGAGAAGGCGACGAGGTTCTCCGTCGGGTGCCATGAGGGATAGACGCCGCTGGTGATGATGGTGCTGTCCTTGAGCTGTATCTTGTGCGCTTTGCCGTCCTGCACGATGATGGTTCCGCCGTGGTTGGAACGGACATGGAACAACATGCTCTCCGTACTGTTCATCCGATAGTTGTGGCAGTTGATGCAGTGGTTCTCGCCGTCCTCATACTTGCGGTTGTTCTCATAGACGGGCACCTCGTCGAAGGTCGTGAGGTTGCGCTGATAGATGCCCAGCTGACGGTAAAGCTCGTAGCCCGGCTCGATGAGTCGGTAGCTGAGGAAGGCATCGATAGGCTCCTCGGCAACGCTTATCTTGTGCGGTTTGAAATGTACCCAACCGTCGGGACGCTGGGCATAGACATTGACGGCCACGTCGCCACCCTTGCTTGCTTCCAAGAGCGACCGCCAAGCGGTTGTGTCCATCCTTATGACACCGTCCTCGGATGCTGCGGCGAGGACTTCCTGTCCCCCACCCTGCAACTGCGCGACAAAGGCTGTGGCGGCAGAGTCGCGGACGATGAAGTTGAGCGGCGCGATGTTAGGCGGCACTATGATGTCCTTGTAGTCTGGATAGATTTGGGCCTCGGCATCAGCCTCCACAAACTGGCTCGGCAACTCTGCCTTCGGCTTGCAACCAGAGACAACAAATAATAGAGAATATAAAATATATAATAATATGTATCGCTTCATAACTATGAACTATGAACTATGAACTATGAACTATGAACTATGAACTATGGACTATGAACTATGAACTATGAACTATGAACTATGAACTCAATTCACTCCCGAGTTGCTTGACGACAGACTGGTATATCCCTTCTTGGTCGCCTTGAGGTTGCCGAAGAAATAGTAGTAAGGATAGTAGCCCTTGTAGCGAGGGAACAGCTCGTAGGCATATTTGGGACGGTCTTTCATGTAGGGTCGCGTGTTCTCGAGGAAGCTCTGCAGCTGCGGCTGGCGGAAGTTAAAGCCTGTGAAGTGCTTCGAGATACCAGGATTCTTGTTCTCTGCCAACATGATGCCGTCCATGATGATGCTGGGCGGCGTAGTGCCTATAAGAGGCTCGAGACGCTCCACGAACTGCGGCATGAGCTTGGTGTAGAGGCAGACGACGAGGCTGTTGATGAGTGCCTCCCTGCTGCGACCTTCTATAAGCAAGAGGTTATAGCCCATGAAGAGCGGCTGCTGGTACTGGTTCTCGAAGCTGTCGTGAATAGGCTCCGTCAGCCGTACCAACGCCATCTCTCGGTCTGCATTGACCAAATCGTTGCGGCGCACCATCGCTCCGTACTTCTTGCAGAACGCTCCCTCGAAGGGAACGTGACGCAAAACGGCGAGATACTTCTCCGCCAGCTCCCATTCCTCACGCATCAAGGCGCACTTGGTGAGAAGCTTCAGCAGGCGTACCGTTGGCCCCGTCATTACCATCTGCTCCATGCAAGCATGTTGCGAAGACTCCAGGAAGCCGCCATAGTAATTGCCCTCCGGCACATAGAGGACGCTTGCATTATTGTGTTTCCAGTCCATACCATGAACATGAAGCGAGTCATAGTCCATGCGGATGTCGAAAAGACGCTCCGCAACCTGTCCCGTCTGCACAAGGGAAATGGCGTATGTGCAAGCCATCGGTCGGTTGCTCATATTGGCATTGGCCCGCGCAAGCTTCTGGATGCCAGCCCAATCCTGTCTGTACTCCATATCGAGCAGCTGACAGATGACACGGACGTAAGGACGTTTCCATTGGTCGAAGCCGATGATGGCGGCAAAGAAGAGGACGATGAAAAGCAATTGAAAATTGAAAGTTGAAAGCTGAAAGTCCTTTCCATGAGTCAACTCCTGCTGCCCTTTGTCCGTTTGCTTGTTTGAATTTTGAATTTTAAATTTTGAATTTAACTTAAAGCTGCTGATAATGACTGCCCAAATGCCGAGCACCACCAGCACGACGAAGGGAATGCCGAAAATCAAGCCCGTCCGAGCCTCGAAGAAGATGTCGAGACCGTGATAAGTGACACCCGCGATATAGATTAGCGCCGGCAGGAAACAGAGAGCACACAAATAATTCTTAATTCTCATGCAGTACCCTGTCAGCCAGCTTACAGCCGTAAGCATCAGCGCCATAAGCAAGCCGCCAAACCAGGGATACTTGTAGAGCTGCAGCATAGCGCGCCCGATGTAGCGCAGAATGCCGTAGGGTTGGCACAGGATAAACTCCATGATGCGCGTGTCAGCAACCCAAAGGCTGTATTCGCGACTGATGTGGAAGACGCTGCCGTAGTACCAAGCCGCCCAAATCCACGTCAGGACAAAGAAGACGGGCAATACAGGCAATTTCCAATTCCTGCGCTTTTGGGGAGGAGAAGCTTCCCTCGCAGCCCTGTTCGCCTTCGTATTTTGGTTCTTATTATTCTTCATTGACTATCCTTTTATCCGTCAAGCTTACACTTTTATCCGTCAAGCCTAACACATTTATGTATTTTCGTCTGCAAAAGTACGAAAAGAATTAAAGAAAAGCAATAAGAAAAGCGAAAAAGTTACTGTCTCTGTCATAAGTCCCTGCTCTTGTCGTCATAAGTCCACGTTCTTATTGAAATAAGTCCCTGTACTTATCGCCATAAGTACACGTTCTTATCGCCATAAGTACAGGGACTTTTTATACCCTCGCGGAGTCTAATTTACAATTTATGAAGATTCTATGTAGGCTGTATGTAGGCTGTATGTATGTAGGCTGAACAAAAATAATTGATAGCCCCTCAAATGTTGGAAACTACAGGCATATTGAGATTATCGTTCGGAATGCATTTTTACTCGTCACTCGTCACCAACAGATCTTAACCATCTGACTGTTAATGGCTAACAAGGGTGACGAGTGGTTTTTCACTCGTCACCACTCGTCACCCTCACAATTCTTTGATAATCAAAGCCGTAAAAGGCAAGGTGACGAGTGACGAGTGTTTTCAATTTTGTTTTCGTTTTGCCTTTTTCAACCTTCACATCAAATTACTGTCCGCGAGAGACAATCAATGTTTAGCGGACAGTAATATTTTTTATAAAAGCTGCAACTATTTGCTACTTTTTTTGTACTTTTGCAAAAGAATCATTATTGAGTTAAGATGAGCAACAAAGAACCTGACTACGTTTACATACTGACTAATCCCTGCTTTCGCGAGGATTGCCAACACCTCTGGAGCCTATCAAGGTGCCAAGTATTTCTCATATAACGGCAAAGTGCTGATTAAGCGAGAGCAGAATCTAATTATGTTTGGAATTATGCCGAGCGTGAAGCACTAAGACAATAGTCAAAGTACTGAATGAGATTAGTAAAGAAAAAGAAAATCAATAATTAGACATCAAATGAAGTCGTTTTCAGAAAGATATGGATATACAAGACCCTCAGATGCTTTAATAATAGAACAAATTTCGGAGGGTGTAATAAATGCAATCATTAATTGCTTACAAGATTTAGAAAATTATGGTGACTATAATCTGCTGAAAGAAACCGTTTGGTTGTTTTTCTTGAATAAAAAAAGAGCGGATTTTGATGACTATTATGATTGCATAGAACAATATTTGGAAGATCGGAGAGTCGAATGGTATTATAAGTTAAATCTCTTGGAATTTGTAATCAAACAAATACCTCTTCTGTTTCCAAAAGAGAATTATAATTCTTTCATTCGTAATGTTAATTCAGAATTTGAACGTTTGAATTACGGATACAGAATAATTGGCAATTTAGTAACACCAATAACTTCAAAAGGTGAAATAGAAAGTATTGAAGTAGCCATTGACTCAGCAAGAGACAACATAAAAGAGCATTTGAATAGTGCATTAAAACACTTAGCAGATAAAGAAAATCCTGATTATAGGAACTCTATTAAAGAGTCTATTTCTGCGGTAGGGGTACTATGTCGAGAAATGACTGGAGAGAATGATTTGGGGAAAGCACTATTTGTTTTAGAAAAGAAGCAAGGAAAATTACATCCAAAACTGAAAACAGCTTTTGAAAACCTCTATCAATACGTAAATGAGAAGCAAAGCGGCATACGTCATGAATTGATGGATGAGAGTGGTACCTATGTGCCAACCTTCCATGAAGCAAAGTTTATGCTCGTAACATGTTCGGCTTTTATTAACTATATAAACGGGAAATTTGCTGTAAACAAATAATAATTGTACCTTTGCAAACTAAATAGGACTATGTCAAAATGAATCAAGATATACACAAGCTGGTTGAACGATACGAGGCTGACAGGAACCACTACCTGACAGATCGCTACAATGAGACACAGGTGAGGAGCGACTTCCTTGACCCGCTGTTTGAGCTGTTGGGCTGGGACATCAAGAACCGTGCTGGCAAGCCGACGAATGAACGCGAGGTGATACTGGAGGAACCACTGAAAGCAGGTGCCGACGTAAACACCAAGAAGCCAGACTATACGTTTCGTTTGTTTGCAGAACGTAAGTTCTTCCTTGAAGCAAAGAAACCCCATGTGAACATTCACGAGGTGGATGCACCAGCTCGTCAGGCTCGTCGATATGGATATACGGCAAACCTAAAAATATCTGTTCTTTCCAACTTCGAGTATCTGATGATATATGATGCATCGGTGAAGGTTGAAGAAAACGACAATAATCAGAAGGCGCTTATTAAGAAGTACCACTATACAGAATACGAAGAAAAGTTTGAGGAGATTAAGCGTTTGCTGGGCAAGGAATCTGTTTATTCTGGCCAGTTCGATGAAGAATGGAAGGATATTGAAGTACCCTTGAAACAGTGGTCTGTTGATAAGCAGTTCCTAAAGCAGATTAACGAACTAAAACTTGCAGCATAAATTATGACTAAGGATATTCTATACGACTTCAAGTCGCTAATATGCACCGACCCAGATTGCCTTCAATTCGCTAAGAAGGAAAATGACCATAGTTGGTGGTATATTCAGATAATAGACCACAACATCTTGGATGAATATGAAGGTCACGAAGAAGACTTTATTACTGCATACGAAAATGGAGCAATCGTTAATGGCATTGATATTAGACATGCTGTAAATACCTATTCAAAAGTTTCAGCATCGATTGATTTGGATGATTACAAAGAATCCGAAATCGAGCGATGCATAAATACATTTGGTTACACTATCGGAAGAGGCCGTAATTTCATAGACCTAAACAGAGAGGAATTCAAGGAAGACAAAGTAATGTTGTGCTGCGAGTCTCTGTTTGAAGACATGCTACCAGAGTTGTTGACAAATGAACAGATAAAACTATTATATTGATTATATGGCAAGAGCAATAACAATATCGGTTCAATTAATTGATGCTACTTTGCAAGGAAGAAGAAGTTTGAGGTTGTCAAAAAGTACATGTAATCTCGGAATTGTTCCAAGAGACATGATGAAGGACACCTTAGCAAATCCCAAGTTGAATGAACAAATGCTTAACAAGTATTCGTTCTATATGCTGTTGTCAGACAACAGTTCAAATTCATATGGCGTTTATATCGGTAAGGCGCGCAGTTTCTCTACACGTGTTCTTGACCATCTGCGTGAAAAGCCTAATTGGCATACAGCACTTGTATTCAACTCGTCCGTCCCAGGCTTTTTAACGGATACAGAGATCAACTACCTTGAACATCTTGGCATTAAACTCGCAAAAGAACTATATCCGGAATTAACGGAGAATCTAAATGTTCCTGCCAAACCTGCTATTTCTCTGGAGAAAGAAGATGAAATGGATGATTTCTTTGAGGATATCAGATTGCTCACAAGTTTCTACGGATGCACTATTTTCGATGAGCCGATAGACGAGGGAGGTGTACAACCACACGATGATATACCTGTAACTGTTTCTATTCCACTGGAGCCTGATAGGGAACCAAGTGTACGCATTGCGCCACTGGAAAAAGAAAATATGAAGCAGTTCTATGTATTCCACATCGATAAGCCTAAGGGCATTGACGCTCATCTTTACTATAATCATGAAGAGAATCGTTACATAATAGCCAAGGGAAGCATCATTAAAGGAAGCGACGGAGAGATACGCCCCAATCTGCTTCGTATGAGACAAGAAGTAATTTCCAATCCAGAAATGTCAGAGCAGGACGGTGATTATTACAAACTGAAAGCTGACATTGAACTCTTGAAATCCTCACGTTCAGATTCGGCAAGTTTCTGCACAGGTGTTTCAACAAACGGAAACATAGGATGGGTAGATAGTCGCGAGCGAACCTTCAAGGAAGTATTCCCCAAACAAAAATGAAGAAAGAGGAAATGGAAGAGATAAAATCCGAACCACGTATAGTGAAGTCACACGATGTAACATTAGACGCAGAGTATGCAGAGTGGATAGCGGAGGTGAAACATCGCTATCGCTCGGCTCAGGTGAAAGCTGCTGTGAGGGTAAATAGTGAGAAACTACTGTTCAACTGGCAATTGGGGCGTGATCTTGTGATGAAGAAAGCAGAGGAGCGCTGGGGCAATGGTGTAGTAGAACAGGTAAGCCTGGATTTGAAGCGTGAGTTTCCCAATGAGGATGGCTTCTCTACATCCAATCTATGGTACATGAAAAAATGGTATCTGTTCTATTCTAACGATGCTGACACCGAAAAACTCCAACGACTCGTTGGAGAATTGCAAGCGTCTATAAATCAGGAGCGCATAAAACTCCAACGACCTATTGGAGAAATTGTGAAACAGCCTGTTTCGGAAATTTGGAATACCACGTCTACTAATTTCCCTCTGCCTTTCGCACTTGTTCCATGGGGGCAGCATATTGAGATTGTTAGCAGAAGTAAAAGTATAGAAGAAGCTGTATTTTACATAAACCAAGTGATAGCAAATGGCTTGAGCAGAACTGCACTTGTCAACTGCTTTAAGGCATGTTTGTATGAAACCCAAGGCAAGATAGTAAACAACTTTTCTGAACACATGCCCGAGATACGAAGCAAACTGGTTCAGGAAGTCTTGAAGGAGAACTATGATTTTGGCTTTGCCACGGTAGATCACAAGCTTTACGAAGAGAAAGAGTTGGAAGATGCACTTACAAGTGACGTTACAAACTTGCTTCTGGAAATGGGCACTGGTTTTGCCTTCATGGGAAGACAAAAGGAAATCATTGTTGGTGGACGCTCAAGGAAGATAGATTTACTTTTCTACCATGTTCGACTCAGATGCTATATCGCGGCAGAAATCAAAGTAAAACCCTTCGAGCCAGAGTTTGTGGGAAAGTTGAACTACTACGTCAGTGCTGTTGACGATCTCGTGAAAGCCCCTGATGACAATCCGACTATCGGACTCCTGATATGCTCGGATATGGATAAGACGGAGGTACAATGGTCGTTCCGTGGTCTAAGTACTCCTATTGGTGTTGCCACGTATAACAACGTTCGCATCAAGGACATGTTGCCCACTCAGGAGCAATTAAGGGAACGAATGCAGCTTCTTCAGAAGGAACTGCGAGCCACCAAGCGTCTGTTGAACAAGAAATAAGAATTATGGTTCAACCTTATCGCTATCAGTATTTTGACGAAGGCCAGCAGCGTTCAGGTAAATAGTCTGTGTTTTAAGACTGAGGACTGGAAACGTAACCTGAACATTGGTGCTAAAGCCAACCTTTTGGTGTTCCCTCCAAAGGTGAAGGAAGAAGGTGGTGACGGCGTGAAAGCCTACATCGAAAGTGGTGAACAACAAGGCATCAATGAGGGCTATAAAACCAGCATCCGCGATGATTGGTATGTTATACCCTCCATAAAGTTGTCTCAGGCTCTTTTCCTTCGTCGTAACAATCTCTATCCTAAGTTTGTGCTGAACGAGGCCCAAGCATACACCACAGACACGATGCACCGTGTGTTCATCAATGAGGGCGTAAATCACAAGGCTTTTGTGGTGAGCTATTATAATTCACTGTCTTTTGCTTTTGCAGAGATTCTTGGTCGCAACTTTGGCGGTGGCGTGCTGGAACTGATGCCCAGCGAGGTGGAGGGAGTTTATCTGCCTTATCGCGAAGCTAACGCCGCATTGTTTAGAAAAGTAGATCAGATGGTTCGTGAGAAAAAAACGGCAGATGAGATTCTTGACTTTACGGATAAGGAACTTCTACAAAAGGGCATGGGCTTCTCTGAGAAGGAAACCAAGATGGCCCGCTCTATTTGGCACAAACTGATGGGACGCAGATTAAACCGCGAAACATTGGAGAAAGCTGCACCAGAAGAGAAAAGTGAAATCAAGAAAGCAGTTGCCAGAGTGAAACAGCTCAATTTCTTTGATGTACTCCAGCAATATCCTGAGAACATCGTGGAGAACGCTGTGCCAGAACCATCCAAGCAGCAGCCGAAGAAGCAGGAGCCAGATGTGGATGAAAGCAAGAATGTGCTTATCAGTTTGGTAAAGAACGACAACGTAGAACGTTATCTTGACCAATCGGCAAAGATATACTATACTGGTAAGAGATTCCCTTCAACGGTGGCACTCGACAAATTGTACTACTTCATGCCGTACATCAAACATAAAGGCATACATGACCTATATCTGATCAAGATTGCTCGTGTTGGCACTCGTAAGGAGGGGCAGCCAGACAACGACCCCAACGATTTCCGCTTGGTATTTGAGATTGAGTTCGTAAAGAAACTCTTCAAGGATTACAAGCCGATAGAATTGGAGATATGGCATGCGTTTACGGATACAACGATGGATAATCTTTTGACACGAATATAATAGTCCAGATAGGAACAACATATTTGACAGACAGCAACCATAAAGGAACTCAGCACGTGTTCATCAGCAATAAGATTTGCCAGATGTATATAAGATGGTTTTGAAAAATGATATAACTTTGCAAACGAGATATGGTTGAAAGATGTCGGATTTATAAGGTCTGATGGCTTATGTGAAATATAAATTGTACCTTTGCAAACGAAAAGTAGTAATAATAATGAAAGAAAATTTCTATATACAGCTCTTTGAGGGCAAACAGGTTCGTATCGTATGGGATGCGGAAAAGGAGAAGTACTATTTCGCAGTAGCGGATATTGTGGAAATACTAACCGAAAGCAAGGATGTGAAGCAGTACGTCAAACGTATGCGAGCCCGTGACCCAGAACTAAATTCCAGGTGGGGTACAATTTGTACCCCTACTCGAATGGTTGCTGCTGATGGCAAACCTTACATGACTAATGCCTCTGACCTTGAGGGCGTTTTCCGTATCATTCAGTCTATCCCGTCGAAGAAGGCTGAACCTGTAAAGAAATGGCTTGCCGAAGTTGGTGCCCAGCGTGTTGATCAGATGATAGACCCAGAACTGACTTTCCAGATGGCTGTGGAAGACTATCGTCGCCAAGGTTATAGTGACCGTTGGATTAATGAACGTATGCGCTCCATTGAAATGCGCAAGGAACTGACTGATGAGTGGCATCGTTCAGGCATCCATGAGCCTAAGGACTTTGCCATTCTTACTAACATGCTAACTAAAGCGTGGAGTGGAATGACCACTGGTGAATACAAACGTCATAAAGGACTGACCAAGCAGAACCTACGTGATAATATGACCAATGTGGAACTGGCACTGAATACGCTTGCGGAAGTGGCCACTACAGAAATTGCACGTGAGCGCCAGACTAAAGGTATGAAGGAGAGTCGCCAGGCTGCAAAAGCTGGAGGCCAAATTGCAAAGAACACTCGCGATGATCTGGAACGGCAATTGGGACATACCGTTATTTCCTCTGCTCGCGCTTCTGATTATATCAAACCAATAGAACAGCATGATGATGTAGCATTACCATTCTCTGAAGACTGATGAAAAATTAGAATCGGCTGTTCTCGTGACCCTTTTCTACATGGATTGTGGGATGGTCTGCCGATTCACTTTGGCCAAAGAACGACATTATCAGTGAGTACCACTTTCCCATCAACGAACATGCAGAGTTGCGAGGCTGGAGCATGATGACTTTTTCAACTTTTGTGAAGACAGATGTGTCAATCGCCAAGAACTATCTGAAACAGATGGAATTGGAAGACATGGGGCGTATTGTGACAGCTGTGCTGGAATTTGCCGAGAGTCGTGCCAAACGCCATATCCCTATGACGATGGAGGATTGGGCCAAGCGAATCGATGCCTATCTGAGTAGCGACGAGAGGCCTTTACCGGGCATGCCGGCAGCGTGAGCCACGAAGACGCCATTCTGCATGCCGAGACGGAGTTTGAAAAATATCGCATCATACAAGACCACCTGTTCGAAAGTGACTTTGACAAGTATCTGGATGAGTTGCCGTTTGATGAAGAACAGATTTGGCCATATTTTAGCCAGCATTCACTCTGCTTATAGGCTTACTCTTCAGTATGGGAACAGTATGGGTGAAGCGAAAACGCAGCCAGGCACGTTAAGTCGGTCAACTTAACGTGCCTGGTTGATTCTCGGTTCTGCGGAGCGAATGGGCTTTACTTCACCAGAACTTTCTTGCCGTTAACGATATTCACACCCTTTTGCAGTTTCTGAATTCGCTGGCCTGCAATGTTGTAAACCTCCACCGTCCCATTCTGAAGGAGTGAATCAAAGTCCTTCCCTTCAGGGGAGGATTTAGGAGAGGCAATGCCGTCCTTGTCTTCCCAAACGTAGGTGAAGGGAGAAATGTTCTCGGCATAGACGAACGACTTGCCGTCTGCGCCAAAGATGTAGCCGCTCTCTGTCTCTGCGAATGTGCCGCCATGAATGGTTCTGCCTGGCTCGTTGATGTTGACGGCATCCAGGAAGACGACGGGCTGCCCTGCGGCGTATGTCTCGGGGGTGCTGTCAATGCTTCCGTCCTCTGTGACGATGCCAAGTCCTGCCCATGTGTTGAAGGGCAGACGAAGTGCCTGATAGCCTTCACCGCTCTTGCTGAAAGCTACATTTGCAGCAGTAAATACAGAATCCACAGGGATGTAGAATGGCTTGTCGCCATCAATAACGAGGGACTGCGCGTTGCCTTCGCCATCCACTACATTGGTGTTTGCCAGAAGTTCTTCTGTCGGCTGCTTCTTATCCGTCTGATTGTGCTTGACGAAAGCGATGGAGTTGGCAGGCAGCAGATTCATCTCGCTCGTGCCCGCCGTGCCTGTGCCATAATAATATAATGTATGGGGTGTGGGGTCGCCTTCGTAGAAGGCCGTCATTTCACCTCGATACATAGCTGGGCCAAAAGGAATTTGTACCTCGTAGCCGTTTGCCTCGCAAGCAACCATCTTGAAGCCTTGCTTCATCTTTGTTGCGACATTGGAAGGAGGCGTGAACTTCTTCTTGTTGGAAAGGTAAATGAGGTTGCCGTCCTTGTCATAAACCTTGAAGCCGATGGCTCCGGTGCCGTATATCGTGTATGAGGATGTGCCTGTATAGTAATAGCCGTCGGTCTGGTACTCGTCCACATAATCGCTCCACTGTCCCACATCTGCATAACCGATGGAAACCTCGCTGTCATAATTGACACGTGTCGAACTCTTTGGCTTGCCCTCGAAGGGACCATCAGATACGGAAGGAGAGGCCTTGATGCGGTCGTCGATGAAGCAGATGCTTGGTGCTTTTGGATACTTGTGCATATAGGCCTTGGCAGCATCGATGTCCTCCTGGGTGGTCGTTACCCAGTAGTTACTGTAATCGCCTACAAATTGTTTATCGTAAACCTTGAACATACCATTAACTTCGAAGAACTCGCTGAGGTCAAGCTGTGCTGCGTCGCACATCTTCTTGGCCATGTGCAGATAGTCGTCCTTGCCATAGGTGATGTTTGAGGTCACGATATTGCCGTCGCCATCCTTAAGGGTTGAATCGGATGGGCCTGTACGCTTCCGCATTGGGTCTTTGCGGAGCATTTTGAAGAGGGTGGGGTAGAAGTTGGGGTTATACCCCTGAGCATGGAAGTAGAGGTAGAGCTGGTAGTACATTCTTGTCTGTTCCCAGATACCCATACCGAACCATCCTGTTCCTTTTGCGAAATGATCAAGTGTCGTGGTTACGGTTGAGCCACGAGTCGTGGAGATTCCATGCAGGAAGACGTTGACGTTGGAGAAGAGGTTGTTGCTCACCTCGGTTGCACCTACAACATTGATGCTTGCCTGGTGGTTGTGTCCTATCTCGTGCGAAGGTCCCCAGATGGAGCCGCCGCTTGAGGTGAGGGCGTTGTAGTTCATTACAGTGCCAATGGTGCTGTTCTCGTAGTATGTGCCATAAGTTGAGGCATACATATAGCCGTGAGTAACGGAGAAAGCGTTCCAGACATTGCGGAAATGTCCTTCAACGTCTTCTTTGAAGCCCATCAGGTCTTCCTCGCATTCGATGAAGTTGTTCCAGATACGCATAAGCCCTTCTGCTTCGCCGGTTCTGCCGATGGCATTCTTCGCAAGGTCTGTGTTCATGGCAAAGACTATGCGGTTGCACTTGAGGTTCATGACTTGGCTCTTATCCAGGAGTTTCTCGTGAAGGAGTGTCCAGTCCTCGTTGGTCATTCCTCTCGTATAGTCGAAATAGCCTTGCAGCTCTCCGCCCTCGATGTGAATCTTGGCAGCAGGATAGTTTGCAAGGTACTTTGCCGGATTGTCGAGCTGATAGAAGATGTAGATGGTGCTGGCTGTGCCGAGGAAGACGGTGTTTAGACCAGCATGTAGAGCGGTAGTTGTGCCTGTCTGATGGTCGCCTGGGCTGTCGCTGTCCATAACGACTTCCACTTGCAGGGTGCAGTCGCTGCTTGGTTCTTCGTCAAGATAGATATAGATGATGTCGCCGCTCTTTCCTACAATGCCGGTAGGACCTGACAACTTGCCGAAAGAGTTGCTCATGCCCGTATAGTCTTCCCAGCTCATCTTCTGGAAGTGGCTATAGACATTGAAGTCGTCGCGGACGCGGAAGAACTTCTCGAAGCCTTCGCGGGTGTAGCCTGTCGAGGATGTGAAGCTTTCCCAAGTGTTGTTCTTAACCTTGAGCACCATCGCCTTCATGTCGTCGTTGAGGGCGGCAAAGTCTTCGTTCTCTGCCAGAGCCTCATCGCTCAGAGCTTGTATCTCGTCCTTGAGCACGGTGCAGGCCTTGTCCTGGAAAAGCTTATTGAGAGTTGCCTTATATGCGCTGAGGTGATTCTTCAGGTCGGTATATGCATTCAGCTGTGCTCGTCCTGCCTCGATGAACTCGTCGGTCAGTTCTGCCTCCTCGAAACCCCAGATACTGTTGTTGTTGTTGTTGCTCCAGCCGACCACGACATTGCTGCCGTCGCAATGAAGGCCTGTGGTACCGCTGTCCAAAATATAATAAGTAATGGACGTCGCATCGTTGGTTCTTTGAATGGTGAAAGAAGCCGAAGTCTTTGAAGTTATTGTGCGGTATTGGGTGCTGAGAGCACCATTCTGCTGTGCGATGTAGCGTTGGGTGCAGACGTTCTGCAGGCAGTATTTGCCTCCTGAAGCCTGAACGAGCGTCCAGTACTGCGAGAGTTTGTCGGCATCCTTGCCTTCGCAAGTCAGGACGTTGGCTCCGATGTTCTCGTTGACGTAGTTCGACTTGCCGACATTCTTGATGCGGTAATACTTACCAACAACAGGTTCGGAAAGTCCGCCTAACGTCAGCAGATGGTCCTCCACTTCCTGTATTGTGTAGTTGTCGGCAAGGGCGATGCTCCAGTCACTGCCCTGGTCGCCTTGACAAGCCCACTTGAAGAGGTCTGTGCCGTTGTTGCCGAGGTTCAGGCAGACGTTGCCCGAGAAGTCTTCCTTTTCCGAAAGATTGATGTAAGCCAGATTCCCCGTATTGTTGGGGCTGAACTGGATGTAGATGGTCGTTGCCGTCTGGGAAGGTGTGCGGAAGTTGTCGTCGTCGTTCAGGAAACGGCCTGTATCGGCATTGCGAAGCGTATAGCCACTGCCCGATTTGGAGAGGAGCCACACCTGGGCAAGGGTATTGTTGTTCTTGCTTGCGCCCACGGTGTTGGTGCCGTTGTCGGCGAGGCGGGCGTTGGTGTTGCGGCGGTTTGTCAGGCGAACGATGTTCTTGCTGCCCAGAATAAAGTTGACGTATGCCTTGCCCGTAAGGTCGCTTGCGTTGGAGAAGGTGACTTTGCGGAACACCCAGTCGCGGTCGCTGCCTACACCGCCAGAACTTGTTGCACCCATCAAGGTGCCGTTGTTGTTCTGCAGGTAATAACGGGCGATACTACGTAACGACCAATGTCCTCCGTCTGTTCCAAGCGGAGTGATGGTGTAGTAATACTTGGCAACAACGGTAGCACTTGTTCCATTGTTTGCACTTGTGCTCAAATTGCAGTAGTAGTTGCCCAAGCCTGTCTTCAGGTAGTACCTGCCTTCCGTGTCTGTCTCTTCGAGCTGGACGAGATAGCCGGCATTGGTCACGGCGTCAGTATTGTTGGGAGAAGTCGTGGAGACACCCAACGTGTTGCCTGCGCCCTCAACGACGTAGGCCGCTGTCGAGGGATTGAAGAGGACGTACCATTGTCCTGTCTCAAGTTCAGTCGCATTGTCGCCAAGATTGATAACCTTTCCTGCAAACTCCTCCGTCTGTGCCCATGCGGATGTGGTGCAGAGCATTGCGAAGAGGGATGCGAAAAATAGTCTGATGAAGTTTTTCATGTTATGTTAGTTTTAGTTATACATTATTATATTATGGGATTTGGGGGCAAAGATATAAAGAATAATTCAAAATACAAAATTATGAAAATCAAAATTATGCTTTTTCAGAAAGAAAGAGCCAAGGCTCTCCCTTAAATCTTACTTCATCAGCAGCGAGACGAGGTAGCCCAGATAACAGAGGACAAGCAGGATGCCTTCCCAGCGGCAGAGTTCGCGACGGGTGAAAGCCACCACCCAGACAAAGATGCAACTGTCCACGAGCATGAGCCAGTCCAATTGGTTTATTTCCGTGACAGCCATCGGGACGATGCTGCTGCAAGTACCGATAACGAAGGCGATGTTGAAGACATTGCTGCCGATGACATTGCCAAAAGCCAGTCCCAAACTGCCTTTGCGGGCAGCAATGACGCTTGTGGCAAGTTCGGGCAGGCTGGTGCCTCCCGCCAGGATGGTCGCACCTATGACGCTCTCCTTCACGCCCCACTCTCTTGCAACCGCAGCGGCATTATTGACAAGAACATGTCCGCCAATTACCAAAGCCGCCATACCGACGAGAACAAGCAGAAGAGACCACCAGAGGCTCTTCTCCCCTCCTTGGGAGGGGGCGGGAGAGGCTGTGTCCTTCCTGTCCTTCAACGCAATCCTGTACGCCATATAGAGATAGGCACAGAAGAATGCAACGAGGAAGAGTCCTTCCCATCGGGTTATTAAGTTCTCGCTGACGGCAAATGCATACAGGAGAGCCGAAACTGCAAGGCAGATGGGAATGTCGCGCCTGAGCAGTGTCTTTTCCACCTTCATCGTACGCATGATGGCCGATGCGCCAAGAATGACAAGGATGTTGAACACGTTGCTGCCGATGATGTTGCCCACGCTCATGTCGCTGCTCCCGCGCAGGACACTCATAAAGCTGACCATGAACTCCGGCAGGCTGGTGCCAAGCGCCACGACGGTCAGGCCGATAACCAATTCGCTCACCTTCAGCCTGCGGGCCAAGCCCGTGGCTCCGTCCGTAAAGCGGTCAGCGCCCCACAGCACAACGGCAATGCCAACTATAATCAGGATAATCTCAAGTACCATAACGTGCAAATTCGCCGCAAAGGTACGAAAAAAAAGTGAAAGACAAAAGGCCGTAAGACGAAAAAACAGCCTTCCCGACAGATTTCGGCAGACGCTCTGGAAAAACAACGCAGGGAGTGTCCATTGCTTTATCATGATGAAGCAATTGCTTGGTCATGATGAAGCAATTGCTTTGTCATGACCAAGCAATGACAAGAACGTGCTGCGTCGGACAAGCCGGCGTGAAAGCCTTGGTAAAAGGGCAAAAGACGTTCCCTCTCCCGCCTGCATGCAAAGATAAGTTAAAAACGTGCGGAATAATGCAAATAAAGTTTCATTTTCCCCTCTCCGCTTTCATTTTTCAACATTTCTCCGTACCTTTGCAGTCAGAAAGAAACATTAGACAACCTATTTTTGAATTTTGTTTTTATAAAATTTGAATTTGAAGCAATGAAGAAACTCACTCTCCTCGCCCTGATTGCAATGACTGCAGCAGGCGCAATGGCACAGAATTTCGAAGGTAGCACTGTAGATGAACGCATCGCCTACTCAACCGGCAACAACGAAGACACCATCAAGACTGCCAAGGGCTACATCACCATGTTCCAGCAGACCGGCACCAACAAGGACTATCAGGACATGTATGTCAACTACAAGTGGCTCAAAAAACATGCGCCATTTGCCGTAAACGGCATCTACACGCAAGGACCGTTCATGTTCTATAACCTCATCAACACCGAGCAGGATCCCGCCAAGAAGCGCATGTACTTCGACGAGATGATGGAGCTTTTCGAGCTGCGGCAGAAGAACCTCGACGTCCTCAACTCCTTCGCAAAGACGAAGAGCACCCTGGGCGACGTGCTGAGCGTCAAGGCCGAGTACTACAACTGGACCGCACCCACCGTGCTGGGCAAGGATTTCGACCTCCGCAAGTCCTACAAGAACTTCTCAGAAGCCATCAAGATGGTCAACGAACAGGGCGGACGCGAAATCACCGGCACCTTCCTCCAGACCTTCTTCCTCGTCAGCGACGCCATTTACAAGGCTATGCCCAACACAACGCGCGAACAGTACTTGCAGGACTACCTCGACAGCAAGGACGCCTGCGAGAAAATGCTTCAGTTGGCCAAGGAAGCACAGGCTAACGGCGACAACGAGAAAGCAGCAAAACTCGTTGAGACATACGACGCTCCCCTGGCTGCCATCGAATACACCTTCTCGCAGAGCGGCGCAGCCGACAGCAGTCAGATTATCGCCATCTACACAAAGAAGTTTGATGACTACAAGTCGGACATCGCCAAGTTGAACAGCGCCATCAACCTGATGGCGGTGAACGATTGCGACGACTCTGACATCTACTACCGGTATGCCGAGGCTGCCTACGCCATCGAGCCTACCTACACCAGCGCCATCGGTCTGGCACAGAAGGCACAGAAGGACAGCGACATGGGGAAGATGCTCGACTACTACAACAAGGCACTGGAACTGGCTTCGAGCGACAACAGTCGTGGCATCATCTGTCTGAGAATCTGCAATGCCCTTACCAAGAGCACCCAGTACACTGGTGCCCTGACATACGCAGAGAAGGCTATCGGCTACAACCCCGACCTCACAGGAAAGGCTAACCTCAATATGGCTACCATATACGCCCTGCTCGGTCAGTATCCCAAGGCTATCGAGCACTGCGACAAGGCACGCGAGGCCGACATCGCCCTCAGCGGTGAGGTAGAGCGCCGCAAAGCCAACATCCAGAAGGTTCAGGCCAACCAGGCTGCCAACGAAAAGGCACGCAAGGAATACGACAACTACATCGCACGCCAGAAGGCTGAGGAAGCATTCTGGAGCGGCGGCGCAAAGAAGTAAGTCCGCGTTGACAAGCACGGTCTGAAAGACCAACAAACACATAGCCCAGGGCATCGCTCTGGGCTATGTGCGTATCACCCCTTTTGGGCTTAAATGACTCCAAGTCCTACGACACAATTTAAGAAGAAAAAGATACCTTTAGTGTAAAAAAAAACTAAAAAAAGCCCTGCGCCTTGCCAGAATGAACAATTATTTGTAACTTTACACGCAAAAAGTGAATTTTTAACTCCAAACATACATAATAATGGCACATCAACTCCTATTCCTCGGCTCTCTGGGCAGCCAGGAAATCATCATCATCGCCCTCGTCATCCTGCTCCTCTTCGGAGGCAAGAAAATACCCGAACTCATGCGCGGCCTCGGCAAAGGCGTGTCGCAGTTCAAGAAAGGCATGAACGACATTGAAGAGCAAATCAATGCCGAACCCGAAAAGAAGGAAGAAATTCAAAACAAATAACATAAGTTTAATCAACTAAAACAAAACATCTCTTATGAAAGACATGTCAAGAAGATCGTTCCTCAAGGCAGGAACAGCAGCAACAGCTGCCCTCGCAATGGCTCCAACGGATATGCTCGGCAAAGCCAAAGCAGCAAAGAAACCCGCACCAACAGGTAAGATTAAGCTCCTCGGCGTAGGTGTCGGTGGCCGTGGCCATGCTGACATCAACGGCGTTACCTACAAAGGCAAGGACGAAATATACGACGATGTCGAGTTCATCGGCATTGCTGACGTTGACTGGAAGTATGCTAAAGGCGTGCTCGATGAATATCAGAAGTTGTTCCCCAACTGCAAGATGTATCACGACTACAAGACGATGTATGCCGAGTTGCTGGACAAGGCAGACGCTGTTATCTGCGGTACAGCCGACCACACACACGCCATCATCTGCGCAGAAGCTCTGGCAGCAGGCAAGCATGTTTACTGCGAAAAGCCTCTGACCCGTACCGTTTACGAATCTCGTCTGCTCACCAAACTCGCTGCTAAGGCTGGCGTAGCAACTCAGATGGGTAATCAGGGTTCAAGCGGTGAAGGCGTGAACTTGACTTGCGAATGGATTTGGAACGGCGAGATTGGTGAGGTAACTCGCGTGGATGCCTTCACCGACCGTCCTATCTGGCCACAAGGCCTCGAGCGACCCACTGAGGTACACCAGATTCCCGATACGCTGAACTGGGATGCCTTCATCGGCCCCGCTCCCAAGCGTCCTTATAACTCTATCTATCATCCCTGGAACTTCCGCGGCTGGTGGGACTTCGGCACAGGCGCACTGGGCGACATGGCTTGCCACATCCTGCATCCCGTCTTCAAGGCACTCGACCTCGGTTATCCCATCAAGGCTGAAGGCAGCTCCACTCCTCTTATGTCCGACTGCTGCCCCAGCGCACAGGTTGTTAAGCTGACCTATCCCGCTCGTCCCAACCGTCCGAAGGTTGCTATGCCCGAGGTAGTGGTAACATGGAGCGACGGCGGCATTGTGCCCTTCCGTCCCGAAGGTCTGGCAGTCGGCAAGAACCTCAACGTCAGCGGTGGCGGCGCCATCTTCTATGGCACAAAGGACATCTTGGTTGTAGGCTGCTACGGCGAGAAGCCTTACCTCGTTAGCGGTCGTGTGCCCGATGCACCGAAGGTTTGCCGCCGCGTCACCGAGAGCCACCAGCGCGACTGGATCCGTGCCATCAAGGAAATCCGTGCAGGCAAGACTGACTGGGTTAAAACAGCATCCGACTTCAGCGAGGCAGGTCCCTTCAACGAAATGGTTGCCATGGGCGTTGTCGCAACACGTCTGCAAGGCCTGAACCAAGTTCTGGAATGGGACGGCGAGAACATGCGCTTCACCAACATCCCAGAGAACGCCACCGTTCGCTCAATGCTGAAGGACGGCTTCTCCATCCACGACGGACACCCCACATTCAACAAGGAGTGGACAGAACCCGTCAATGCCCGCGAGTTTGCAGCAGAACTCATCAAGCCCAAGTACCAGAATGGCTATGTTCTGCCTGAAATGCCTGCATAATTAACAACATCGTTAAAGTAACAATGAAACTAAGAAATATCCTTGCCGCAGCAGCATTGGCTGCTGCGGCTGGCGTACAGGCTCAGCCTCAGTACGTCGTTATCGAGAACCCGCAAGTTGACCTCAGCACGCTGAAGGTTGACAAGGACGACTTCTATGTCCTCTTCGACGGCTCAAGCCTCGACGGCTGGCGCGGCTACTGCAAAGACCACATCCCCAGCAAGTGGAACATCAAGGACGGTGCCTTGCACTTCGACGGACGCACCTCCCAAGGTGAAGGCGGCGACATCATCTTCGCACACAAGTTCAAGAACTTCGAGTTCGAGATTGAATGGAAGATATGCGAAGGCGGCAACTCTGGCATCTTCTACCTCGGCAAGGAAACTGCCACCATCAACACCGACGCTCCCAAGACAGAAGAGACGAAGGCTGGCAACGTGACCATCACGCAGACTATCGACAACCGCGGCAAACTCAACTACCAGCCCATCTACATCAGCTGTCCCGAGTGCCAGGTGCTCGACAACGAACGTCACCCCGATGCAAAGCTCGGTGCTACCCTCGGCATCCGCCAGAGCACAAGCCTCTATGACATGATTGTCGCAAAGCCTCAGAACGCCAATCCTGCCGGACAATGGAACAAGGTGAAGATTGTTGTGAAGAACGGTAAGGTGACACACTTCCAGAACGGCGTGAAGGTGCTCAGCTACACGTTGGCCGACAAGTCATGGGTTGACCTCATTCAAACTTCCAAGTTCAGCCAAAAGAACTGGCCGCTTGCCTACGAGATTATGAAGGACTGCGGCAAGGATGCCGGCTACTTCGGTATGCAAGACCACGGCGACGAGGTTTGGTATCGCAACATCCGCGTCAAGGAACTCAAGTAAGAACTATACATTATATATAATATATAAGGAAACACAATGAAAAGGATTCTCATATTCATCTGCCTTGCCGCCACCCTCTTCGGCTACGGCACAGGAGCAGATGCCAAGAAGAAAGAGATGGCCTTCCAGATGTACAGCGTGCGTGAGCTTATCGGCAACCCCGAGAAGTATGCACAGAACCATGTGAGCACGTTGAAGGCACTGGCTCAGATGGGCTACACTGCCATCGAGGCAGCCAACTACGGCGACGGCAAGCTCTATGGCGTTTCGCCCGAGCAGTTCAAGGCCGACATTGAGGCTGCTGGCATGAAGGTGCTTTCGAGCCACGTCGGACACAATCTGAGTGGCGACGAGCTGAAGTCAGGCAACTTCGACGGTGCCCTGAAGTGGTGGGCAGAATGCATCGACGCACACAAGCGTGCCGGCATGAAGTACATCGTCAATCCCGGCGTGAACTATCCCAAGACCTTGGCAGAAGCAGAGGTCATCTGCAACTATCTGAACAAAGTGGGCGAGATGGTCAATGCTGCCGGCATGAAGTTCGGCTACCACAACCACTCGCACGAGTTCGGCAAGGTAGAAGACAAGGTTTGGTACGACTACATGCTTGAGCATACGGACGCCGACAAGGTGTTCTTCGAGATGGATGTCTATTGGGCAGTGCGCGGACAGGTAAGCCCCGTCGAGTACTTCAACAAGTACCCCGGCCGCTTCACCCTGCTCCACATCAAGGACCACAAGGAATTTGGCGAGAGCGGCATGGTAGGCTTTGACGCTATCTTCAAAAATGCCGACAAAGCTGGCTTGAAGCATCTGATCGTCGAGCTGGAAGGCAGCAACCGCCCCAACATTCTGGACGGCATGAAGGTTTGCGCCGACTACCTCAAAGCCGCCAAGTTCGTCAAGGCAAGCTACGACAAATAAACTAAGAGTGAAGAATGAAGAATGAAGAATTTGCTACCGCCCTAAAAACTTTGTTTCCAAGATTTGAACGGGTTTCCCATGCGGTAGCAAATTCTTCATTCTTCGTTCTTCATTCTTCATTTTAATAATCATGGAGTTAGAAGACAAAAGCAAGGCAGAACAGATAGAAGAAGAACAGCAGGAGGGCGCGATGTCCTTCTGGGACCATCTTGAGGTGCTGCGCTGGGCACTGTTCCGCAGCGCATGTGTGCTTGCCGTCGTCATGGTGGGCACTTTCATCGCTATGCCCTACATCTTCGACCGCTTTATCCTCGCCCCCACGAGCAACGACTTCTTTACCTATCGCTGGCTCAACAGCATTGGCGGCGGCATAGTGAAGCTTTCGCAGGACTTCGACGTACAAATCATCAACATCAACGTCGCCAGCCAGTTCATGACGCACATCTCAACGTCCATCTCCCTGGCAGCCGTCATCGCCTTCCCCTATTTCATCTGGGAGATATGGCGGTTCATCGAGCCGGCACTCTTCGAGGACGAGATAAGACACCTGCGCCCGGCCTTCTTGGGCGGCACCCTGATGTTCTACCTTGGCTGTGCCATAGGCTACATACTTGTCTTCCCCTTCACGTTCCGATTCCTTGTCGAGTACAACCTCAGCCCCAGCATCACCAACCAAATCAATCTGCAGAGCTACATCGACAACTTCACGATGCTCATCCTCGTCATGGGCATCGTCTTCGAGATGCCATTGCTGGCATGGCTGCTCAGCCTGCTCGGCATCCTCAAGAAGAGTTTTCTGCGCGAGTACAAGCGTCATGCCATCGTCGTGCTCCTCATCTCAGCCGCCATCATCACCCCCAGCGGCGACCCTTTCACGCTCATGCTCGTCTTCATCCCGCTTTATGTGCTTTATGAGCTGTCAATCCTCGTTGTGAGGGACAAAAAAGCCGCATAAAGGCGAAAAACTGCATAACAAAAGGCGAAAAAGCGTAAAAAATCATGTTTTTTCTTGCATGGAATGAAATAAAGTCGTAACTTTGCGGCAACTTAAAGCATGTTAAATATACTTTTGAAAAGAAAAAACGACTAAAATAATGTTAATCAATTTTAAGAACATGAAAAAGATTACTCTCGTTATTGCCATGTTCGCTATGGCAATGGCAACCAGTGCACAGTACACTGGTCACAAGTTTTTCGACAATTGGTCAATTGGTGTTGAAGGTGGCGTAAGCTCCAACCTCCACGACTGGGACACCCCCAACGGCGGTGTGGCAGGCATCAACTTCACCAAGGGCATCACTCCCGTCCTGAGTCTGGAATTCCAGCTGCAGGCAGGCTTCAACGACGACGCCAACTGGAACTGGTTCCAGCGCAGCAAGAACATCGTCGACAACGCAACCGTCATGGCTAACACCAAGATCAACCTCATGAACTGGTTCTGCGGTTACAAGGGCACTCCCCGCACCTTCGAGGTACAGGCCCGCGGCGGTGTAGGTTACATGCGCGTATTTTTCCCCAACTTTGCAGGCAATCCCACAAAGGGCGGTAACGACCTCAACCGCTGCGTCTTCAAGTTCGGTCTTGACTTCGACTTCAACTTCGGAGCAGACAAGGCATGGACATTCAGCCTGCGTCCCGCAGTCATCCTCAAGACTTCCCGCGACAACGACCCCGCCGCCGTTGCCATGGGCTACCGCCGCACAATCTGTGACTACAACGACGGCTCTTGCCTCGCTTACGGTCACAACGCAGTAGGCCAGATCACCGGCTGCTTCACCTATCACTTCAAGACCAGCAACGGCACACACCACTTCGCAGAGGTTAATGCCACCGAGGTTACAAAGGTTGTCGAGAAGATTGTCGAGAAGCCCGTCGAGAAGGTTGTCGAGAAGGTTGTCGAGAAGGTTGTCACCAAGAACGTCGGCAATGTTACAGTTGAGTTCGCTCAGAACAAGGCTACTCTCAGCAACACTGCAAAGGCTAAGCTGAACGCTATCGAGAAGGGCACTGTTGTTGTTCTGGACGGCTATGCATCTCCCGAAGGCAACAAGTCTTACAACCAGAAGCTGTCACAGCGTCGTTGCGATGCAGTTAAGGCTTACCTCCAGGAGCGTGGCGTGAACGTATCTGACGTGAATGCTCACGGTGCAGCTGGTCAGGAGTCTCAGCGTGTAGTTTACGTTACAATTAAGTAAACGTCGCTCAACGAGAAAAGAATAACACATTAATCAATAATGAAGCCCTGCCGCAGAATTGTGGCAGGGCTTTCTTGTATCCATAAGGGAGAGAGACGAACGTGGGGCTTGCAAAAACATAACACGTCGCGTTGGGCAACGAGGCACGTCGCGTTGGGCATCATAACGTGCCACGATTACAAACGCAGCACGCCGTGTTGGATTACGCGGCGTGCTGTGTTAAATTGTTAGACTACTAACTATGCCATGCGTCTCATGCGAGCCCGCATATCCATGATGTCCAAGATATTGTGCACGAAAGCAATTGTGCAGAAAATCATCAGGGCGGAAAGGCAGACAGAGGCAAGGACACGACTGTTCCTGGCGAACCAAAGCAGGAAGCCTGTCGGGGCTTGAATATCAAAGAGACTCGGAGTGATTGGCGAGGATTGCAGCCACACAATACTGATTCCGCCACAGATGATGCCCACCACAAAGGCCGCCACCATCACTATCCTGTATCGGCGAAGGGTTCGCTCCTGATACTGTTTGACGTACTCCACGGCTTCGAGCCGCTTCGTGAGCTTTGCCATGAACTCGGCATTATCGTCGAAATGCGGCTTTTGAGCGAGGAAAAGATCCTCTATTACTTTATCTTTTTTCATTTCCCTCAATTTTCAATCTTCAATTTTCAACATCTTCCTCAGCTTGTCTCTACCTCGAGAAAGTTGTTGCTTCACGGCATCCTGCGAGGCATCGGTAATTGAAGCAATCTCCTTTACACTGTAGCCGTTAAGGTAGAAGAGCGTGATGGCGGAACGTTCTTTTGGTGGCAAAGTAGCCAAAGCGAGGTAGAGGTCCTGATAAGACCCACTTTCGCCTTCGGCCAGAACTTCTTCTCCCCTCCATAGAGGGAGGGGTTGGGGGTGGGTCTGTTGGCTCCGTTTATGACTGAGGAACGTGTTGTGGGCAATCTTAAAGAGCCATGAGCGGAACTTTCCCTTGTCCTGATAACCTGTGGAAGAGAGGTAAGCCTTCACAAAAGCGTCTTGTGCAAGGTCGTCAGCCTCATCCTTGTTGCCGCAGCAAAGGGTGAGCAAGAAGCTTCTGACAGCCTCCTGCTCCCGCTCCACTTGGGTTATGAAATCCTCTCGACTCACAATTCCTTCAATTTTCAATCCTCAATTTTCATTTTTCGATGAACTTGCTTTCCTCTGCCTCAATTTCTTTGGCGAGCATCTTCTTGCCAACGAAATAGTTGATGAAGAACGCTATGCCCATGGCAAGCAGAATAATGCCTAAAAGGTAAACGATAATCAGATCGGACGTAACGATTCCACCCCTGTAATCAACAAAGACGGCAAAACCAAGGAGAGCAATGCCGCCGAAAGAGAGGACACATCCCACATGCAACTTCGCCAGCAACTTCTCCTTCAACAACCTCTTCTTGGGAGAAAGCTTCTTAAGGAATTCTTCAATATCAACATCGGGGTTCTTCTCTACAAGCGCAGTCACGATTTCTGCCCGCTTGTTGGTCTTGTTCGTCAGATAACGGACAAGCAGCCAAATAATCAAGAGGGGAACGACAAACAAGAGCACCACATAAATTACACCTATCACTGATGCCATTGTTGTCACAGTACCAAACATATCCATTGCAACATTCTCTTCCATAGTTTTTATTATTTAATGGTTAAACGTTTTGCTTTTACTTTCTACAACCATAACGCTTCTCGAAGGCAAAAGGTGACGTCGAAGATGAAAAAAGTTAAGCGGATAGCACCGCGTATGCAGGCTATCCGCTTGTATCCGTCGCTCCTTCGGCAACTTCTTATAAGCTTAGAACTGCTGAAGGGACTTCTCCTTGATGACCTGCTTTGTCTTTTCTGTGTCGGACGTACGGAACACTAAGATGCCTTTGCCCGAAAGCAGGAAGGAGTACATATAGGCAATGCTGATGTCGGCCTCGGCGAAAAGAGCCAGCACTCGAGCTGCTTCACCTGGTTTGTCTTCAAGCTGGATGGCAAAGACATCGGTGATAGTCGCCGTAATTCCTTGCTCTTTAAGCACGGTGAAAGCGCGTTCCGGGTCGTCGCAGATGATGCGATAGATGCCGAAGTCCTGTGTGTCGGAAATGGTGGAGGCAATAATCTGAATGCCTGCACCCTTGAGCGCGTTCAGCACGGTAAGCAGTGTGCCGCGCTTATTTTCGATAAATATAGATAGCTGTTTCATATAAAAGGTGAAAAATTGAAACGTTGAAAAATTGAAAAAATGAAAAGGTGAAGAATTGAAGAAGAAGGAAGGGAATGCTTTGCGCAGTCTTTTACTTTTTCAATTTTTCACCTTTTCACCTTTTATTGATATACTTTTCTCTTGTCAACCACTCTGACGGCCTTGCCTTCGCTGACGGGCAGGCTGCCTCTCGGCACAAGCTTCACGATGGGTGTGAGCAGGATTTCGTCCTTCAAGGCACGAGCCACATTCTTGGTCAACGACTGCAAACGAGCGTAGTCGTCGGTGAACATCTCTGCCAGCTCGACTTCTACAGTCATATTGTCGTTGTCGTTGTCAGTGGTGAGGGTGATGAGGTAGTTGCTTGCCAGTTCGGGGAACGTCATCAGAATCTTCTCTATCTGAATGGGGAAGATGTTCACGCCGCGCAGCACCATCATATCGTCGCTGCGGCCTTTCATGCGGTCGAGGCGAACGTGATTGCGTCCGCAGGGACAGGTACGGCCAAGCACTCGCGTAAGGTCGCGCGTGCGATACCTTATTAAAGGCATTGCCTCGCGGCGGAGCGTGGTCAGCACAAGCTCGCCAATCTCGCCGTCGGGTACAGGCTCAAGCGTCTCTGGGTCAACAATCTCGACGATATAATAATCTTCCCAGAAGTGAAGACCGTTCTGTTCTTTGCACTCAAAGCCGACGCCTGGGCCGCACATCTCCGACATACCGAAGCTGTTGTATGCCTTCACGCCGAACATGTTCTCAATCCTCTGCCGCTGTTCCTCTGAATGAGGCTCGGCACCGATGGCAAAGACTTTGAGCTTCGTGTCCTTGCGAGGGTCAACGCCCTGCTCTTGCATCACCTCGTAGAGGCGCGTCAGGTAGGACGGCACAGCATGTATGGCTGTCGTACCAAAGTCCTTGATGAACTTAATCTGACGAAGCGAGTTACCAGCAGCTGCAGGTACAGTCAGCATCCCAAGCTTCTCGGCTCCGTACTGGAAGCCAAGTCCGCCGGTGAACATACCGTAACCAGACGAGTTTTGGAACACATCGTCGGGACGAAGCCCGACCATCCAAAGGTTACGCGCCACTTGGTTTGCCCACTCGTCAAGGTCGTTCTTCGTGTGCAGGATAACGGTCGGATTGCCCGTCGTGCCGCTACTGGAGTGCAAGCGGACGCAGTCGGTCAAAGGCACGGCAGCAAGGCCGAAGGGATAGGTGTCGCGCAAATCCTGCTTCGTGGTGAAGGGCAACTTGCGCACATCCTCAGGTGATTTGATGTCCTCTGCCTTGATGCCCATCTCTTTGAACTTCTGAGCATAGAATGGCACGCCAGCACATCTTTTGATTGTCTCTTGCAGGCGCTGCGTCTGCAACTTGTTGATTTCCTCCCGAGACAACGTCTCGTACTCGGGATGAAGGTAGTCTTTATAGTTCATAGTGCATAGTTTTGAGTTCATAGTGCATTGTTCATAGTTATTTGTCCGCTCGATTGGCAGGGCTTAGCCTAACGATGAACTATGGACTATGAACTATGGACTGAATTGAATTGTTTGATTCTTTCTGTAAATAGTTGTTCTTGTTCGCGGCGGAAGAAGGAAGTGCAGATGCGAACGCCTTGCTGCGTGCTGCCCATCGTGTCGAGCGGATAGACAGCAATGCCGTAGGTCATCAGTTCGCGCGTCAGTTGCAGGTCGTTCATACCCGGGTACTGTACGGTGAAATAGAAGCCGTCGGCTAATGGCGCACCCATGTCGTTGTCATAGACGAGATAGAAGCCGTTGGCAAGCAGTACGTCCTTCATGAACTTGGCACGGCGGCCATACTCCTTCACATCGTCGAGGAAGTTGTACTCTCCCCTGACGGCGGCCTCCATCAAAGCCGACATTGCATGTTGCACGGAATGTGTCGTGCCGCTGGAAAGCGTGTACATCAGTCTGCCTACAAAGAAATCGCCGAAGGTAGGCACGCCGAACTTCTCCTTCAACGGAGCGAAGGCGCGGTGGAAGAGCTTGTTCGAGATGCAAGTCACGCCAATGCGCTGGCCAGCATACGAGAAAGCCTTTGATGCCGACACCCACAGCACATAGTTGTCTGTATAGCGGGCAACGGTGGCTTGGAAGGGAGCCTCGAAGGGATGCGAGAGGTCGCGGCGAAAGTCCATCGCAAAGTAGGCAAGGTCTTCAAGGACGAGGATGTCGTACTTCGTGGCAATCTCACCTATGCCTTGCAACTCTTCCTCCGTAAAGCAAACCCACGAAGGATTGTTGGGATTGGAATAGACAACGGCACAGATGTTGCCCTTAGCCACTATCTCTTCAAGCTTCACTATCAAGTCCTGGCCTCTGTAGTTGTAGATATCGAGGGCTTCGTGCTTCAAGCCAATCACGTCGCATTGCGTGGTCTGCACAGGGAAACCCGGCTGAATGAGCAACACGGTGTCCTTTTGGCTGCCGGCAAAGGCATGATGAAGAGCCGTGAAGGTCGCGAATGTCCCCTGCATACTGCCCGTCGTCGGCACACAGCCTTCAGGCGCAACATCCACACCGATAAAAGCCTTCACGAAGTCCGAAGCCGCCTGTTTGATGCGCGGAATGCCGCCATTGGGCGGGTAGATGGTGGCGCAACCGTTCTTCAAGGCTTCAGCTTCAGCCTTCAGCGCAATCTCCGAAGGTTGCAAGCCCGGCACGCCCATCTCAAGATGAATCACCTCTTCGCCTGTCTTCTCTTCAATGACACGCGAAAGAGCCTGTATGTCGCGAATGGTTGCTTGGGAGAAGTCCCCAAGCCCCATCGCATCAATAATGCTTATAACTTGTTCTTTATCTAACACAACGATGATTTAATTAATGTATAATGAGTTGCAATTATGCCTCGTTCTCTTCTTGCAGGATTTCATCAACAATATATCGGTCACTCATCGCTTGAAGTCCACAAAACAGAGTAATCATTGCTGTGCCTCCCTGTTTTGGAGAGTTTCGGCGATGTCTTCAGCCACATAGTCAAGACTCTGCGTATGCAACAGGTCATAATGGCGAAGTAGGCGTTGGCGGATGAGGTCTTGACGTTTCAACCTACGGTACATGGCCTGTGGTGTAATGCCAAGACGCTTGGCACCGCTCTCCAACGCCATTGTAGCGAAATGAATACGGTCGTAGGCGATATTTCTGCTACTTGCTGTCGTTTTCTCCATCTTTCACGTTATTCGCATCACAAAAGTACAAATACTTCTTGAATTTCACAAGTAACCCTGGCCTAAATTCTTTCTCTTCGCACATTATGTCCCGATTATACACCATTATGTCTTATGTGTTGCTATTATGGCCTTCATCCTGGTATATCAGGAAAGCCTCTTTACTTTTCTCTTTCCCGTTTGCCATATCACCATGTTTCGTTTGCAAAGGGACGACTTTTATATGTCATTTGCCATATGCACAAGTGTTTGTCGTCAAATCCACACGAGGGTTTTATAACAACATTTTAGGCAGTTTTCGATTTATTCATAAGTCTGTTACTCTGTATGCCATGTCTGTCGTCGTGTTTAGTCTTTCTTTCTTCAAAAATGTTTACTGCGCGTGTGTATGGTAAACGTATCTTCTTTGCGATGTTTACCGACTGCATGGTTGGTAAACCTCTCCACGTCAGGCTGTTCCTAGCGCATTTTGGCTCGCACAGGACGGACGCTATCACCACTGTCACGGTAGTCGTTGCCCCAATCCCAATAAAACGAGGCAAAGTGCAAATGGTACGCGCCGCCACCATAGATCGTACTAATCGAACTGGACCAGTACGCGCCGCTGTTACCCTCGTATTCAAGACCATCACGCCATCGCGCCCCAGCAGCTGGAAGGAATATGGTATTGCCATTGGGTCCTGTAACAAGGATTCCGTACACGCCATTCTGCTGCGTCCACACTTGGGTGCAGTTGTCGTAGAGTTCCTTCATTTGTTCGACAGTCGGCATCTGCCAGTTCGCACCCCAGTTGGCAGTCGCAGCGTCGTTCTCCGACAGGAGCTCCGAGGGATTGTCCATGAAAGTATATGTGTCTTCGTTGTACTTATCCTTAGGCTTGGTCTCGCCCCAGGCGAAGTAATCGCCGTATTCCTCAGGGCTGTTTGCTCCCACATTGCACGTTGCCCACAATGTGCCGGAAGGCAAGCCGAGGTCAATCCATTCGTGCTCCTCCACGACGATGAAGCCGTCGTCCTCAAATGTGATGCTGTCTAGCTGCGAGACGTTACACTCGAATGTTTTGTTGTCAGCCATGTGGAGTACAACCATCTGTGCTTTGGCTGGCAACACGGCTGCCATCAGTAGCAAGCTCGCAAAGAAAGTCTTTTTCATAGATGTAAACGAAAGCAAGTACATACATTATTTATATATAATAACCACGAATTTCACAAATTTCATGCTCCGCGACTACAATCGCGCCTTGGTGCTAAAGCATCCAAGAATTGGCTACGCCTTTGAGTGCCATTGATAATTATTCGTGCAATTCGTGTAATTCGTGGTTGAAAGAGAGATTGTTTAGTGCCAGTTGGAGAAGTCGCGCTTGTCGTTGACGTGCTTGGCTTTGCCGGTGGAGCGTTGGATGGTCCCTGGCGGCTGGATGTGGATGTTGGGTTTGATGCCGGTGAGGGACACGAGGCGGTCGTAGAGCGGCTTGATGAAAGGCATCTGCTTGCCGGGGTTCGGCGAGAAGAACTCTTCGCGCAACTCGACGTCGAGGTCGAAGGTATCCTCGTTGCCCTTGCGATCGACCGTGAT
>JAFXZK010000114.1 GCA_017541265.1 Bacteroidaceae bacterium
ACGCCGCGTAGCAACAAATACTTCCACGAGGCAGAGGATGGTGCCGTAGTGTTCGGACTTCAGTACCTGATTAAGGAGTACCTTATCAAGCAGTTTAACGAGAACTTCTTCGGCCTTCCTCGTGAGCAGGCCATCCGCGAGTTCCACGATCGCGTGGACAGTTTCGTTGGTATTGAGAACGTGGGTATCAAGCACATCGAGGCATTGTACGACCTTGGCTATTTGCCAATTGAAATAAAGGCATTGCCAGAAGGTGCGGTGTGTCCTATCCGCGTGCCTTGGATGACCATCAAGAATACGTTGCCAGAGTTCTACTGGATAACGAACTATCTGGAAACGCTTATCAGTTGCATCTTGTGGATGCCGAGCACCAGTGCTACAAGGTCACGTCTCTATAAGAAAGAGCTGATGCGCCATGCCCGCCACACTATGTTCCCAGCCGACGTGCTCCTGGACTTCTCTTGCCACGACTTTTCTATGCGTGGCATGGGAGGCTTGGAAGCTGCCATTATATCAGGCATGGCACACCTGACTTCGTTCTGCGGCAGCGAGACAATCCCCGCTATCCGTGCATTGGAGGAATACTACAATGCTGATGCAAAGACGGAGTTGGTGGCCGCGACAGTTCCTGCTACTGAACATTCTGTGATGTGTGCAGGCGGCAAGGCGGACGAGATACAGACATTCCGCAGGCTGATTAACGATGTATATCCTACGGGAATTGTTAGTATCGTCAGTGATACGTGGGATTTTTGGCAGGTGATAGAGGACTTCCTCCCTCGACTGAAGGAGGACATTATGAAGCGCGACGGGCGTGTAGTCATACGCCCAGACAGCGGCGACCCCGTGGACATCATTTGCGGACTTCGCACCAACCCGCACTACAACACAAAGATTCAGGACGGAAAGTATTATCTTTGCTGCGATCCGTTTGACGATGATGCCCGATATGCGGAAATCAGCAAGGGCCAATACTATGGAGCGTACTGGATGCTTGGCGAAACATTCGGCTGGAATACCACCGATGCAGGCTACAAGTACCCGGACACTCACATTGGGCTACTCTACGGAGATAGCATCACCCTGGAGCGCCAGAAACATATCTACAGCCGTTTGGAGAGTGTCAAGTGTGCTGCTTGTAACCTCGTGCTTGGTGTAGGCAGCTTCTCCTTCCAGTATGCCAGCCGCGACAGCCTTGGCTATGCTGTAAAGGCCACTGCCTGCATCGTGAATGGTGAATACCGTCCCATCTTCAAGCAACCCAAGACTGATGACGGCACGAAGAACTCACTCAAGGGGCTTATTGCCGTCTATAAGGACGAGAGCGGAAAGTATTACGCCAAGGATGAAGTTTCGTTTGGCGAAGAGAAGCAGGGCGAACTAAAGACTGTTTTCTGCGACGGCAAGCTGCTCGTGGATTGGACGCTTGGAGAAATCCGTAACCGTATCAGCTGTGGACTATGAACCACCCTTTCAACGATAAAGGCGCAGCCGAAAGGCTCTTGCAGGAATATCGCAAGTACAAAACCCTGATTGTGGGCTTTGACTTCGACAACACCATCTTCGACTATCACCAGAACGGCGGCGACTATTCGGAGGTGGTGGAACTCCTGAGAGAGTGCCGCCGGCTTCGCTTTAACCTGTGTCTTTTCACCATAGAAGACCGCATAGACTGGAAGTACAAGGTATGCTACCAGCTTGGTATAAAGCCCGACTATGTGAACGAGAGTCCAGTCATCTTCGAGAATGGTGGAAAAAAGCCCTATTTTAACATCTTCCTTGATGACCGCGCAGGTCTCGAAAGCGCATATAAAACCCTTAAACAAGTAGTCAATTATGCAAATACTGAATCTTACGAACCCGGACAGGAGTGATGTCCGATGGGAGAAAATCTGCTTCCCCGACGGTGAGGTGCAGATACGCCTTGGTGAGTTTAGCCGCAAGGAAACAATAAGTGTGCGCTGCCGTATCACCAGCGCAGAAGACCTATTCATCCTTATGCAGGTGGCCGACATATTAAACCGCCATGAGGTTACGTGGAGCCTGCAAATCTATTATCTCATGTCGATGCGAATGGACCGCGTGATAGACTTCAATACCCCCTTTACACTGAAAGTTGTTGGTGGAGTTATCAGAAGTCTTGGAGCGGTGAGCGTCAGTGTCTGCGAACCCCATTCTAACAGAACTGCGAAAGAGGTTGGCAGTCGTGTTATGGATATTATTCAGACGCATCAGGCGCACGCCCACTTCTCGAAGGACTTTTTCAATGACAAAATCCAACTTTGCTTTCCAGACGAAGGTGCAATTCTTCGATACAGATGCAAATTCTATCTCGATATCTCCAAAACACCAGTTCTTATCGGCGAAAAGAAACGCAACATTGAGACTGGCAAGATTGAGAAGATTTACATCAAGAATCCCGAAGACTACAAAGGACTGCCCGTGATGGTGGTGGACGACCTCTGCGACGCTGGCGGAACCTTCCTTGGCATCGCGAAGTCCATTCGCGAGATAGACAAAGATGCAAAGCTCTCTATCAGCGTAGTCCACATGGTCAACCGCAAGGGCATAGAAAATCTCTCTTCTGCCTACGACCAGGTATATTTCACCAACACCTATCGCGATTGGGACTTCCTGCCCGACAATTGCAACATGATTGATGTGGTTAATTCGTCCAACGAAGAGTAAGCGCCATGAAACTGATGGCAGAAGAGGTGAAGAAAGAACTAAATCTGCTGCTAAAGGACGAATAACTATGAAAAAGATATTTTTCAGCGACAAGTTCGCGCTAACCAAAGCCGTGCAGACAGGGCGCAAGACAATGACAAGGCGCATTTTGCGATGCCCGAAGACGTTCCGGGGCGAGGAAGATGTAGTGTTGGAATTTCACAGACGTCTTGGCTGTGACTTCTATTACGACTGCGTGGTATGCAATGGCAATGGCAAGACATTGGGACAGCTTCCCCTACCCTATCAAGTTGGCGAGATTGTGGCAGTGGCACAGAGCTACAGGACTATCTATGACGAAAAAGAAGAATGGTTTGGGAATGCAAAGGCTAACAGCTGGTGGTGCGAGATACACGACCATCTTGGAGGATTGGGGCCTGCTGTCACGCCTGGCTACAGGAATAAGTTGTTTGTACGTTCCGAGTTTATGCCGCACCACATCTGTTTTACGGACTTGAAGTTTGAGCGCTTGCAGGATATAAGCGACGAGGACTGCTTGGCCGAAGGTATCTATTTCTATAATCAAGGAACTGACTACGGCTTTACCTTTAACGGCACGAGAAAAAGATACGCAACGCCCAAAGAAGCCTTTCGTCACCTCATGGAAGGTGTGTCCCGTAAAGGAATCTGGAAGAGCAATCCTTGGGTTGCGGCCTACACATTTGGAGTAATGGATTAAAACTTTATAAGCGATGAACGGCTATATGTTGACAAAGGTTTTTGAGATTAACAAAACATTGGTGGTCGCAGACTCCATAGAAGATGCAATCCGCGTTTACAAGCTGCGGTCGGAACAGGAGATAAGAGATGTCTGCGAGGTTGGCAGTAGTGGTGTGATAAGGGATTATTACGCGATAATGGCAGAACCTGTGGTGCATAGTGTTCGCAGTTGGGAACTGACACACGTCACGTTTACGGGTGTGGACGAATGGACGGACATCGAACAACTTGTCGATATTCAACGCCGCTATCCCAAGGTGGAGTTTGGCGTATTGGTATCTCGTAAGTGGAAAGAGAACGGCACACGATACATGTCGCCTGAACAGGTCAAGGAACTACAAGGGCGTGGCTTGCGGCTGTCTGCTCACTTCTGCGGCTCTTTGGCTCGTGATGTGTTTGGTTTGGGCGGCTTTTCTGAGATTCACGGGGCGTATGATGGCATGTTTGACCGTGTGCAGTTGAACGTGGCTACTTATACGGATGTCGCGCCAACCTGCATTATGCCAGGGCCACTAAAGGAAGTTGTCATACAGCAGGGGCGCAGCCTTTCCCTCTTTGAGCAATGCCACATCGCCAGCGGCGACCATGTGTCGGTGTTACTTGACAAGTCGGGCGGCCAAGGCATTGACACGCCAATCGAGGTTCCCCTGTACGCGCCAAAAGTACATGTCGGCTTTGCTGGCGGCATAGGCCCCGACAATGTGATTGATAAACTGAAGCAGATAACATCTTCCCCGAACATCGGGAAATTCTGGATTGACATGGAGAGCGGCGTCCGCACTTGTGACATATTCGACATCCGCAAGGTGGAGGAAGTCTGCAAGAAAGTGTATGAAGATTTTTTGAACAAAAACATATAAAACAAAAACAATGGGAAACGATAAGAATTACAGACTGACGGACGATGTTGCATTCTTCAAGCGACTTGCGCGGTTCCGTCGCGAGGCGAGCGAAACGTCTCCTGACGCATTCAACGAGGTGGCTCGCGCCCTCTTTGGAATGTCGAAAAAAGAAGCTCAGATGCTTTTCTCGAAGTATATGCACATCTCAAATGGCGCATGGGCATGTTGGAGCGAGGAAAACGAGCAGGAAACCATCGAGACGCTTACGAAGGCACAGCAGGTGCTCGATGCTTCGATGAAACTCAAGCCTGCCGACTGCTACAGGACAATAGAATCCTATCTTGGCTGCGACAAGTGGGACGAAAAGAATCGTATCGGCGTATGGGCAAGACACAAGGGCGGCAAACCAGAGCTTCACGACTTGGTGATAAACCTGCCAAGGCATCTTAACCTGGTAGCGGAAATGGAGAAGTCGCCAGATATTGACATTATCTGCATCGTGCCTTGTGTTGACAGCATCGACGACGTGCGAGAGTGTATGAACGACATGGAAGACCAGAAGAAGCGGATGTATGTATATGACGGTGACATCTTCGTGCTCTATAATCGCGGAATGGACAATTATTGGAATCGTCCTGAACAAAATGGCGTTTATGTATGTCAAAATGGAGCTTACCGACGCTTACTATATACCATCGGGCGTGGCTATATTACGCGCGGAAAGGCAAATGTTGCTGACGACTCCCGTGAAGAAAGCCAGGACGTATTTAGCTATGGCAACCAAAGGTGGAACCATCATTTAATGACATTAGACCATAAATGGAAGCGTATCGGTAATATCCATGCCGACATTACTTTGCTTCAGGAAAAGACGGAGGTGGAAAATGAAAATCAAGAATGAAAAAGAGGTGCTCCAGGCGTTCTGCAGTAAGGACAGCTGGCGTACTCACCTTAATAGTCCATTCCGAAACCCTAACGACAACGGGCGCATTTGGGCAACGGACGGGACTTGTCTGCTGACAGTTGACCCCAAATTGGTTCGCCGTAAATACCAAGAGCACACGATGACTCTTCCGGTTACAATGGCCGAAAACTGCAATACCATTGTGACGCTGGACGATATTGAGGTAGTATATAACAGCCTGGGGACTGAACCAGAATACCGTTTTGAGGAAGGCGAGATTATTAAGTGTCCGGAGTGTGATGGCAGCGGCCATGTGAATTATGAATACTATTGCGAGGTTAATGGAAGGACTTATCAAGAGGAAGAGGATTGTCCCTACTGTAATGGCTCTGGCGAAGCCCCGGAGTTAAGGAAAGTTCCTACAGGAAGAATGCTTGTTCCAGATTATTCTTTCCTCCGCATTGACGGCACTTTATTCTTGCCGCGCATCATCATTGGGGCTTTGGACGGCTTGCGGCTTTTGGGCGTGACCCAACTGAACCACCGTATAAACAATGACAGCGGGGCTAACCTTTTCCATGTGTCCGACGGCATAGAACTATATATCATGTGCTGCCTCGGTAACGAAAAGCCCGTGTATAAAGATGTAAAGACAACAGAATTGACATAACAAAAACGACTATGACAAACGAAGAGATTAAAAAGAAGTTTAACGAAGTCCAGGAGATACTGGATTCGCTGCAAGGTTCTAATGCTACCTGTATGTTTATCGGGCATGAGGGAAACCATTTCGTTATCAGCGGCAACCCTACTAACATTGCGGCGCAGATAGTTTTCGCAATGATGCGTTACCCTGCGGTCAAGGATATTATCAAGACGTGCGCAGTACGCTTTGACGCAATGAACAAAGAGTATGGCGACAACGTGAGGAACGTCACAATGGAACACCTGATTGAAGTGAACTCTGGCAACGGGGGGTGAAATGGACTTCGTAGATTGTCCCAGGAAGACAAGTACCCCATTAAACTTGTGAAACAAAATCGTTTTGACAAATACCTCAAACAACTATTTAAGTTAATCCGGACTTGGCTGTGTTATTTAGGACTAAACTTTCTACAATAAAATCTGTATGGATTTAGGTAATGCAATAAAGACTCTTCGTAAACAGAAGAAGATAACACAAAAACAACTTGCTGAGTTGAGTGAAATATCAGCGAATGCATTATGTTGTATTGAAAATGGACAATCGTTTCCATCAAAGCGGACAATTTCAAAGATTTGCTCTTCTCTCAAAATTCCAGAGTCCTATATGCTTCTGTTTAGTATCACGGAGGATGATGTTCCTGAAGAGAAAAAATTTTTGATTCGGACACTCTTTGAACTACTAAAAAAGGAACTAATCCATGATTTGCCTTGTGAAGTATAGTCTATAACAGCCTACTATGGACTTCATAGATTTGAATGACGAACGCAAATGGCCTTGGTTAAAGAGAAGGCTACATGTCGGCGATGTAATGGCTGGGTTTGATAATATCGGTACTCCATACAGCAAGACGCTAACAATGGCTGACGTCAGGGTAATTAAAGCAAGAATACAGTAACAATCTTAAAGGAAGGTCGAACTATGAACAAACAAGTAGAACAGATAAAAAGTGAGATTGAAAGGCGAATTGAAAACATAAAAAGATATATACTCAAGCCTGGCAGCGATAAAAGATTTACCGTGGTTCCCGAGCAATTATCACACATTCTTTCCTTTATTGGCTCTCTTGAAGAAGAGCTATTAAGTGAGGACTTAGAAAATAAAATATGCCAGTTGGCAGAAGAATATACATTATATGGTCAATCTGATTATATTAGGCTCAAAACTGTGCTAACAAATCTTGCTAATTGGCAGAAGTGGCAGATGATGAAAGATGTTAAGGACGCAACCGTGATAATGACACATGTTACCAACGAGTCCTTGTCGCCCGCATTGTCGGTGGTGTTATTGCCAGATACCTTCCAGGAAGGCGACAAAGTCAAGGTGATAATTGTCCCCCGACAATTAACTTAACAAAATTCAAACAATGAAACAAAAAGATATTAAACGGCTTGAACGCGCAATCCAGTACTACGAAAAGGTAGAACACTGCCTCGAAGAAGCATACGATAGCCTCGAAAATCAACCGACGGAGTATTTCCAATATACAGCAAGCAGCTGCGATACGGTCACGCATCTTGTGCATGGAATGCTTGTAGATGCCATAAAATCCAGGAAGTATATCGAGGGCAAGGTAAGAGTATTCAAGGAAGATTTTGTTGACAAGAACTGATGGACGGGTTATTAGAGCGAATTATAGCCGAGGTAGAAAGGCTG
>JAFXZK010000115.1 GCA_017541265.1 Bacteroidaceae bacterium
CACTTTTCACTTTTTTGTTGTATCTTTGCAGCGGTTTTTAAAACCATTCTTGGATGCCTTTAAGCACCAAGGCACGCTTTTAATGCGTGGAACGGGATGTAGCGCAGTTGGTAGCGCACTACGTTCGGGACGTAGGGGTCGGGCGTTCGAGTCGCCTCATCCCGACCAAAAGATTCAAAGGTTAAAGAGTTAAACATCGGTGTATGTCACCGTTTTCTCCTTTAACCTTTTTGTTTTTATTTCACTATGGACGTGCATTCGTGGCGCAGGCCTTTGCTTTTGCTGAGGTAGGCTTTGGCAACGCCAAAGCGCAGGAAGAGGTCGAGCCGGACGGGGATGTGGTTCTCGTCGTCGGTAATGTAGAATGTGATAACCTCCTTTTCCTTTCCTGCGGGGTATTCCACAAGCGAGAAGACAAGGCAGCGGTAGGTGATGCCTGTGCTCTTCATCTTGAAGTTCTCGCGGCCGCGATAGATGAGTGTGATGTCCTCAACCTTGTGCCCGTCTGCCATCGGGAAGTGCATTTTTTCACCCTTGCGGATGTTCTCCACTTGGAAGGAACGGGCCCGCAGCAACATGCTCATCATGTCGAAGATGCATTTCGGGCTGTCGTATGTCCTCTCCGTCACAATGCCCTCGCGATTCTGGTAGCGCTGGCGGAGGTGTGTGCTGCCGTCCTGGTAGGAATACCACACCTCGTCCACATAGTAGCGTCCTCCCTCGTTGGCTCCTTTCTTGTAATACAGGGGTGTCATGTCCTCTGCGACGATGCATTTTATTGTGTCGCGCATCATGAAGAAGCGGTCGAGCCGTTCGCTGGTGCGTGTGATGAGATGCCCCTTATAGGCGGGTTTGCCCTCCCACTTCGTCTGCACGACGTCCATGGTGGCTGTGCCTGCGCTAAGCCAGATGAACTTCCAGTTGAAGAAGAGGCTGTAGCTCAGCTCCTCGCCTGCATTGAAAGCAGTGTTTTCTGTCGCGCACTGGGCAAGGGTTCTCTCGCTGCCGGAAAATGCCAAAGCGAGAAGAATTGCGGTACAAGTTAAATACTTCATAGTCTAAACATCTCAACCGAATTTCTTTTTCTCCTCTTCTTTCAATCGCTCACGCTCCTTGTTGCGCAGCTTGGTGTCCTTCTTCTTGTCCGGCTTTTGCTTGGTAATCTCCATGGGCTTTTGCTGCAAACGGGGAATCTCCAGAGGGGACCAGTCCTGCTCAATGTCCCATTTTGCCTTTACGCGGATGGGCTTCGGAAAGTAGAAGACTTGTTCGGGCTGTCGGCCAGTGGCATATTCGCCTGTGTCCCACACGCCGTTGCCGTTGCTGTCGATGAAGCAGCGCAAGTAGTAGTCGGCGGGCTTCAGGAAGAAGAAATCAGCTCGTCCGTCTGGTCCGGCAGGGAGTTCCGCCACGCATTTGTCGCTCTTGTTCAGCAGCTGCACAATGATTTGGGCTGTGTCGGGCAGCATGACGTGTACAAAGATTGAGCCGAATTCCTCCTCGCTTTTGACAGAGAACTCGTTCTTGATAGCCCTGCATGGATATCCCATGACTCCCACCACGGCAGCGCTGTCGATGGTGAAGCGGTACTGGCGCTTCTGCTCCCATTCCGCATAGAGCGTGTATGACTTCACATCACGGTCGGGCAGGAAGAGGAATGGCTCTGGCAGCCAGAGGCTGTCCTGCTTGATGTAGAGATGCATTCTCGACGTGTCGGCAATGGCAATCGGCTGTTTGGAGCTGTAGCGCACGTTTTGGTTCGGTTCGAGGGAGCCAGCAGGCTTTGGCGAGAGGTCCAGGAATGTTATCTCGTAGGGATTCTCCTCAGGCGGCAAAGGCTCCTTGGACTTCTTCATGCGCTTCTCGCGCTGCTTCTTCCAATCCTGTATCTGTTTCTGCCTCTCTTTCTGTATCTTATGCCATGTCACTTTAGGCGCCACCTCATGTGTCTCGGTGTACGGGTTCAAGGCTCCCAGCGAATCGGTCGCAAGGTATGTCATCTCGAACTTGAGGGTATCCTCGCGATGGGTGAAGGCCGTGTCGGTAATCCAATAGATAATGCTGTCGTTGTGGAGCGAGGCGTCTGCGACAAGGCACTTCTCGTCGAAGTTCAATCCACGGATGACAGGCAGCGAGTCGGCGCGTGCGGTGAAGAACATCTTCAGGACATCAGGATCCGGGCGTTCCATCTTGAGCAAGTGCTGGTCCTGGCCTTCCTCGATGAACGCATTGAGCACCAGGTCGTCGGGATAGTAATGGACGTAGGGAATGACGCGGATGGAGTCGAAGTGGGTGGAGTCGCTCCAGACGGTGTCCATGCGCACATCCCATTCGCAAGTGGTGGTGAAGGTGTCCTCCAGAACGGAGATGCGTTCGCTCCTTTGGGAGAAGATAAAGTCTCCGTCCTTGTCATCAAGGGCAAAGGCGCGATACTTCCCTGGCTTGACACCCTTGATGCAGAACCTGCCTGAACCGTTGGTGCGCGATACCCGGCTCAAAGGCTTGTGGCTGAAGATGGTGTCTGAAAAGAGAGAGTCCAGGGGATAGAGGCCGACAAGTATTCCTTTTATGGGTTCCAGGTTCTCGGCATTGAGCACAGCTCCGGACACTTCCATCGTGTCGATTTCCGTGCCGGTGCTGAAGCTGTAGGTGTAGTGTCCCATCGGGTTGCCCTCGTTGTTGTCGGTGATGGCATCGCTGAAGTCGATGGTGTAGGTTGTGTTTGCCTGCAGGGAGTCATAGAGTGTTATCTTCACACTCTTGCCGTCGGCGCGTATGTTGGCAGGCTCCAACTGTGGCGGCGAGACGATGACCTTCTCGTTGGCGTTCTCCAGCTTGACATACTCGTTGAAGCGGATACGCATCTTGCGCTCGGTATTGCCTATGGAGCGGTCAGCCGGATGGCATGCCACGACTACGGGCGGCATTTCGTCGTAGATGCCGCCGTCGGGCGCCCCGATGCTTGCGCAAGCTGCCACAAGGAGCGATGCAAAGCCAACAAGTATGTGTTTCGTCTTCACGGTTTGGTCGTTTGGTCGTCTAGTCGTTTGGTCGTTTAGGAGAGTCTGTTCTGTGCTTAGCAGAGCGCTTGTGTGTCGAGGGCTATCATCAGTTCTTCGTCAGTGGGAATGCAGCAGACGGTGACCTTGCTGTCGTCGGCACTGAGGATGGCTTCGGTGGCGCGGCAGCTGCGGTTCTTTGTCTGGTCCATCTTGACTCCCATGTACTCGAGGCCGTTTGTGGCACCTTCGCGCACTTCCCACTGGTTCTCGCCTGCGCCGCCTGTAAAGAGGATGACGTCAACACCGCCCATTGCTGCGGCGTATGCGCCGATGTACTTCTTGATGCGGTAAGTGTACATCTCCTTGGCGAGACGCGCCTTGTCGTTGCCTGCGGCGATGCCAGCCAGGATGTCGCGGAAGTCGCTGCTTGCCTCGCTCACGCCTGCCAAACCTGACTTCTTGTTCAAGAGGTCGGAGATGCCTTTCGTGTCGAGGTTGAACTTGTCCATCAAATAGGTGACAGCTCCGGCATCAATGTCGCCAGTTCGTGTTCCCATCATCAAGCCTTCGAGCGGCGTCAAGCCCATCGAGGTATCGACGCACTTGCCGTACTTGACGGCGGCGATGGAAGCACCGTTGCCGATGTGGCAGGTGATGATGCGCTTGTCCTCCGGCTTGCAACCGAGGAATTCGCAGACGCGCTGGCTGACGTAGCGGTGGCTGGTGCCGTGGAAGCCGTAACGGCGCACGCCATATTCCTTATAAAGGTTGTAGGGTAGGGCGTACATGTAGGCGTAGTCGGGCATTGTTTGATGGAAAGCTGTGTCGAACACGCCCACCTGTGGGATGTCAGGCAGCAAAGCCTTGACGGCATTCACGCCCTTGATGTTAGCGGGGTTGTGCAGAGGCGCGAGGTCGTTGCAGGCGGCGAAAGCCTCCATCACCTCGGGCGTGAGGCGCACGGACTTGTTGAACTTCTCTCCGCCATGCACCATGCGATGGCCAACAGCATCCAGCTCACTAAGGCTTCCGAGCACAGCGTAATCGCCCTTTGTCAGCACCTCGAAGATGTACTGCACGCCAGCGGTGTGTTCTTTGATGGGATGCTCCCACTTGTGCTTCTCGCCATTCAGCTTGACGGTTATAAACGAATCGGGCAGACCAATCTTCTCAATGCCGCCACTGGTGATGACGGACTGGTCGTCCATGTTGTAGAGTGCATATTTAATTGAACTGCTGCCGCAGTTTAAAACAAGGATTTTCATTGTTACCGATTATTGTTTCTTTGTTTGGGCGGATTTGCAATCCGACCATTATGAGTATGGGGATTTGTAATCCAGCAATTCTTTGTTTCGAATTGTTTATCGCATTTCAAATGCTTATATTCTATGCTGGCGGATTGCAAATCCGCCAGAACGATAGCTGTCACTTTGCGTCCATTGCCTGACAGGCGGTGATTGCAATCATTTTGTATATGTCGTCCACGGAGCAGCCGCGGCTGAGGTCGTTGACGGGGCGGGCGATGCCTTGCAGGATGGGGCCGATGGCTTCGGCTCCGGCAAGACGCTGGACGAGTTTGTAGCCGATGTTGCCTACTTCGAGGCAGGGTACGACAAGGACGTTTGCCTTGCCAGCGATATGGCTACCTGGGGCTTTCTTCGCACCAACGCTTGGCACAAGGGCTGCATCTGCCTGAAGCTCGCCGTCAATTTGGAGAGAGGGATCCATCTCCTTGGCACGCTTAGTGGCTTCTACCACCTTATCCACCACCTCGTGACTGGCGCTGCCTTTCGTGCTGAAGCTGAGCATGGCGACGCGAGGTTCCTTGAAGCCTGCAACGCTGCGGGCGGTCTGTGCCGTGCAGACGGCAATCTGCGCAAGCTGGTTGGCATCGGGCATCGGGGTTACAGCCACGTCGCCCATTACCAGCACGCCGTCCTCGCCGTATTGCTTGGCGGGCGTAATCATCAGCATAGCACCGCTGACACAGCTCACGCCGGGGGCGCACTTGATGATCTGCAGTGCAGGACGCAGCGTGTCGCCAGTCGTGGAGAGTGCGCCCGAAATCTGTCCGTCTGCATCGCCATTCTTGATGATGAGGCATCCGTAGTAAAGAGGATCCTTTACCTTCTCGCGAGCCTGTTCCTCCGTCATGCCCTTGTTCTTGCGTAGGTTGTAGAGGAGCTGGACGTAGGTCTCTGTCCTCTCGCTCGTGGCGGGGTCGATGATAGTCGCCTTGTCGATGTGCTTAAGGCCAAGCTTGTCAGCAAGGGCGAAGATGTCCTTGTGTGCGCCGATAAGGATGATTTCGGCGAGGTCGTCTGCCAGCGCCATGTCGGCAGCCGTCAGTGTTCGCTCCTCCAAGCTTTCCGGCAGCACGATACGCTGCTTGCAGGACTTGGCCCGAGCGATGATTTGTTGCATTAATGCCATATTCATATACTATTTAATTATTTACCATTTACCATTTAATTTCTCCCCATAGAGGGGGAGTTAGAGGGGGTCTCTTAGAACTTCCCCTTCATCAGCAGTGTCTCCAGTTCTTCTGCCGAGAGGTGTGCCCTGAGCATATCGTTGTAGGCGGCAGTAATGTTGCCTGTCTCTTCACTCACCACGATAGCCAGGGCGTCTGTCTCTTTGCTGATGCCCTTGGCGGCACGGTGGCGAAGACCGAACTCCTTTGGGATGTCGAGGTCGTGGCTGATGGGCAGGATGCACGCGGCAGCGGCAACCCTACCTTTTGCGATAATCATGGCACCGTCGTGTAAGGGGCTGTTCTTGAAGAAGATGTTCTCGATGAGTCGTTGCGTTATCTTGGCATCGACCTCCTCGCCTGTTCGCATGAACTCGCCCAGCGGCAGGTCGTTCTGAAGCACGATGAGTGCTCCCACCCGTTGTTTGCTCATGTTCATGCAAGCCATCACGATTGGGAAGATTGTCTCTCGTTCGTAGCGGAACTCTCCAGCGTTCTTGTGCTTGTCAAGCCGGAAGAAGCGCATGAAGCGGTGTGCTTGCTGTCTTGCTCCGAGGTTGTAGAAGAAGCGGCGGATGTCTTCTTGGAAGAGGATGATGATGGCAAGGGCACCGACGCTCACCAATTGGTCGAGGATACCGCCCAGCAACTTCATCTCCAGCACCTTGCTGATGATAATCCAGCCGCTGATGAAGAGCAGGATGCCATAGAAGATGTTGACGGAGCGCGACTGCTTCATCAGCTTGTAGCAATAGAAGAGCACAATCGCCACAAGCAGAATGTCTATTATGTCTTTGAAGCTGATGTTAGGCAAGGCTTTAACTTTTTAACTTTTTAATAATGGCTATGCACTCCATCGCTTCCTTCACCTCATGGGCGCGGAGGATGTGTGCGCCCTTCATCAGAGCGATTGTGTGCAGGACGCTTGTGCCGTTGAGAGCCTCGTCGGGCGTTGTGCCAAGGAGTTTGTATATCATGCTCTTGTGGCTGACACCGACAAGCAACGGCAGCCCAAGTTCGTGCAGCACTTCGAGGTTCTGCATGACGACGTAGTTCTGTTCGAGTGTCTTGCCGAAGCCGAAACCAGGGTCGAGGATGATGTCGCAAACTCCCAGTTCGTGAAGCCTTTCCACCTTGCCGCCCATGTTCCTCAAAACTTCCTCTATCCCATTGAAGGGGGAGGACTCTGTTAGCACATACGGTACACCAAGCTCCGCCACCGTCTTGAACATGTCTTTATCGAGTTCGCCACCACTGATGTCATTGACCATCTGCACGCCAAACTCTTCGACGCACATCTTGGCAACATTTGCCCTGAACGTATCGACGCTCACAATCGCCTTTGGAGCTTCCTGCCGTACGACAGTCAAAGCTTCCTTCAGCCGTCGCATCTCTTCCTTCTCGTCTGGAGGCGTGAAGCCCGGTCGTGTGGAGCAGGCACCAACATCCAGGATGGCAGCACCTTCCGCAAGCATCTGTCTTGTGCGCAAGGCAATCGCTTCGGCTCCCTCGTGATGCCGATAGAAGGAGTCGGGCGTGGCATTTAGAATGCCCATCACAACAGGCGTGTCCAACAAAAGCAGTTCGCCGCCTACATTGATGCTATATGGTGATGCTATCTGCACGGTTTGCACGAATTATCGCACAAAGGTACACATTATTTATATAATGAGCAAGAAATCCTGAACAAAGTTCTGAATATACTGTCAAAACGTATATGTCATTTCAACATATCGGCGTAACTGTCAATGGCAGCTTTGACTTTCTCGACGGCTTCGGGCATTGTACACTGAAGCTTGCCGCCGCTGGCATTCTTGTGTCCGCCGCCTCCGAAGAAACGCAATGCCATCTGGTCGCAGGGGAAGTCGCCGACGCTGCGAAGGCTCAGCTTCATGATGCCGGGGTGCTCGGTGTCTTCGTTGATGAAGATGCTCAGGCGCATACCAAGCACGGTCAGGGGGATGTTGACGATGCCCTCCGTGTCGCCGTTCTTGACCTTGAAGCGGCGACGCTCCTCGTTGGTGAGTGTTATGATGGTGGTGCGGCGCTCATGCAGCACCTTCATGTTGACGTAGAGCAGGTAGCCTAGCAGACGCAACCGTCCTTCGGAGGCGGTCCAGAAGACATTGCGATAGATTTGGTCCTTGTCGATGCCTCGTGCCAGGAGGTGACTGATGTACTCGTAGATGACGGGACGGTTGGAGTTGAAGGAGAAGGCGCCGGTGTCGCACATCATGGCGGTGTAGAGGCATGTGGCTTCGTCCTGCGAAATGCTGTCAAGCTCTCCTTGTTCACTAAGCAGATGGCAGATGACTTCGCCCGTGGCACACATCTCGGGATGGGACATGATGACTCCGCAGAAGTTGGTGTCGGGGTCGAGGTGGTGGTCGATGAGGATGCGCGGCGCCTTGCTCTGCATGATGTCCTCCTCCATATAGCCGAGCCGGTTCGGTTGGTTGAGGTCGCAGACGATGACAAGGTCTGCTTGCCCGATGGCGGTCTTTGCCTGTTCCTTGTGTTTGTTGTTGGTATAGACGAGGATGCTGTCTGCCCCCGGCAGCCACTTGAGGAAGTCGGGGAAGATGTTTGGCACGATGATGGTTGCCTGCTTGCCTTTCCTCTCAAGGTAGTGCTTCAGAGCAAGTGCGGAACCGATGGCATCGCCGTCGGGGTTGACATGAACACAAATAACAAGGTTATTTGCTAATTCAAAATTAATAAATTCAAAATTCAAAATGAAAAGCGTTAGATTAATGATTATTAATTATAGTTCTGGTTCATTGTGTTGCCAATTTTGAAATTTGAATTTATAAATTTTGAATTGGCACGGACTTTCCCTCGTCCAGTATCTCTTGAGCCTTGATGACAGTGGGGTCGTCTTTTCCGAGGAACATCAGGTAATCCTTCATCTCGCCTACATTATATATTATGTTGCCAAAGATGTTGCGCTCGAAGAGGCGGCGGCTCTTCTGTAGCATGAGATTGCGGCGACGCAGCTGGTGCTTCTCGCCGAACTGCGCGAACTTCTCCAGCAGGTTGTCGCGGCGCAGATATTGCTCCATCCTGTCCGCCGTGCGGAGCGAGGTAAGCTTGGCACGGTTCTCGTCAGAATAGGCGAAGGCGAACTGGCGGATGAGTCCCATGAAGACGGCTTCACGATAATAGGAGGTGATGGCTGTGGTGTCCTCTGGCACAAAGACATCAGGCATGATGCCGCCACCGCCGTAGACGATGCGGCCGATGCTTGTCTGGTATTGCTCACCCTCCTGCTTGATGCTGTCCTGCGAGAAGAATTCGCCTCGCTCGTAGCGTGCTATCAGGTCGTTCTCGTACTCCTCGCCGTGACCTTTCTCGTAGGGCTTTTGGATGCAACGACCGCTGGGCGTGTAGTAGCGGGCGACAGTGAGACGCACCACGCTGCCGTCACGGAACTCCATCGGCTCTTGCACGAGGCCTTTGCCAAAGGTGCGACGCCCCACGATGGTGCCACGGTCGTTGTCTTGGATAGCACCGGCAAATATCTCGCTGGCACTGGCACTGCCTTCATCCACAAGCACCACGACGGGGAGCTTCTGGAAGCTGCCGCGTCCGTCGCTATAGAATTCCTTGCGAGGACTCTTGCGGCCTTCCGTATAAACAATTAGCTTGCCGCCTGGCAGGAACTCGTTGACCATTTGGATGGCGATGTGCATGTAGCCGCCACGATTTCCGCGAAGGTCGACGATGAGTTGCCTCATGCCTTCTATGTTGAGGTTTGCCAGGGCTACAAGCATCTCGGCGTATGTCTGTTCGCCGAAGTTCTTGACGTGGATGTAGCCGGTCTTGTCGCCCATCATGTAATAGGCATCGACACTGACTACGGGAATGTCGCCGCGCACGACGGTGAAGTACTGCAAGTCTGTCGAGCCGTGGCGCTTGATGCCAAGCTTGACCTTAGAGCCTTTTTCACCCTTGAGGTGTTTCATCACATCGTCGGTGTCCATCTTAACGAGCGATACTGTGTCGGCAGTGACGATGCGGTCGCCAGCCAGGATGCCCACCCTTTCGCTCGGACCGCCGTGGATGACGGACATCACGTTAACGGTGTCCTGCTGCATCGTGAACTGTACCCCAATGCCGCTGAAGGAGCCTTTAAGGTCTTCGCTTGCCTCCTCTGCATCCTTCGGGCCGAAGTAGCTGCTGTGGGGGTCAAGCTCGCTGAGAATCTGTGGCATGGCATCTTCGACAAGTGTGTTCATGTCAACTGTGTCGACATAGTTGTTGTCGATGAGCTGCAGCAGATAGCCCACCTTGCTTGTACCCGTATTGATGATACTGATGCGACCCGTCGAGAAGTGGCTGGTGTAGAAAGAGCCGATGAAAATGCCCACGATTGTGCCGATGGCAATGAGCAGGGGCGTGAAGCGATGCTTGTTCATGTTGTTTCTTAGTAATCTGAGTATTCCGAGTATTCCGAGTATTCTGAATAATCAGAGTGTGTCTGTTTTTATCAATTCAACTTCTATTCCAGCTCTGCGCAGGAGGTCAACACCATCTGTGAGGCGGTACTCGCGGCTGTAGATGACACGCTTGATGCCTGCCTGAATAATGAGTTTGGCACATTCGATGCAGGGCGAGTCGGTGACGTAGAGTGTTGAGCCGTCGCTGTTGTTGCCGCTGCGGGCTATCTTGGTGATGGCATTGGCTTCTGCATGAAGAACGTAGGGCTTTGTCACGCCGTTCTCTTCGCAGACGTTCTCGAAGCCCGAAGGCGTGCCGTTGTAGCCATCGCTGATAATCATCTTGTCCTTGACGACGAGTGCTCCCACCTGTCGGCGCTGGCAGTAGCTGTTCTCGCTCCATATTTGTGCCATACGGAGGTAGCGGCGGTCAAGGTCGCGTTGCTTGTCAGGGGAGAGGCCATTTCTCTTTAGCAGAGCCTTGATGTCTGGTTCTTTGCCCCGGAAGCTTACATAGAGTTGCATCGGGTCTTGAGTGCCGCCTTTGGAAAGGATGTTGCTGCGGAAGCTGTTTGCCGTCTCTTTGTCGAAGATGCCTTTCTCAAGGAAGAGGCTGAAGGCATCGGCATCGAGCACTTCCGCCCACTTGTAGCTGTAGTAGCCTGCTGCATAGCCGCCGCTCATGATATGCGAGAACTGCACGCTCATGTTCGTCTCGGGAACGACAGGCAGAAGCCTCGTGCGGCTCATTGCCTTGCGCTCGAAGTCCATGATGTCCTCTGTGAGCGGTTCTGTGAGCGTGTGGTAAGCCATATCGAGCATACAGAAGCTGAGTTGGCGTATGCAGGCATATCCGCAATGGAAGTTACGGCTTTGGCGGATGCGCTCTATAAGTTCGTCCGGTAGGGGTTCTCCTGTCTCGTGATGGAAGGCAAAGGTGTGCAGGAACTCTGGTTCGACGGCAAAGTTTTCCATCAGTTGCGAGGGTAGCTCCACAAAGTCGCGCAGGACATTTGTGCCGCTTTGGGCTTTGTAATGCACTTTCGAGAAGATGCTGTGCAGGGCATGGCCAAACTCATGGAGAAAGGTTTCCACTTCGCTCAAAGTCAAGAGCGAAGGCTTCTCTTCTGTCGGCTTTGTCAGGTTCATCACGATGCTGACGTGCGGGCGGTGGTCGTTGCCAGCCTCGTCGATGTACTGCTCTTGGAAGTCTGTCATCCAGGCTCCGCTCTGCTTGCTGGGGCGTGGGAAGAAGTCGGCATAGAGGACAGCCAGGAAGCTCCCGTCGCTGTCGAACACCTCGTAGGCTTCCACGTCGGGATGGTAAACCTCAATCTCCGGCTGCAGGCGGAACGTGATGCCGTAGAGCTTCGTGGCAAGCCCGAAGATGCCGTCCTTGACATTTTGCAGTTTGAAGTAAGGTCGAAGCATCTCGCTGTCGATGTTGTGCTTGCGGAGTTGCTCCTTGTGACTGTAGTAGGCGAAGTCCCAAGGTTGAAGCCTCTCCCCCAAACTCTCCACCTCTTCCTTTGCCACTGGCATATAGGCTTCGTAGAGCTTCTCGATAAGTTCATTCACGCGGCAGGTCGTCTTTGCCATCCTGTTCGAGAGCGCATAGTCGGCAAAGCACTTGTAGCCGAGCAGCTTTGCCAGTTCCAGACGCAGATTGACTATTTTGCGGATGATTTCCCTGTTGTCGTTGGCATCGCCCTTGCAGCAGATGGTGTTCTTTGCGAGATACATCTGCTTGCGCAAGTCTCTGTTGTCGGCGTAAGTGAGGAAAGGTCCGTAGCTTGGCGCATGGAGTGTGAAGAGCCAACCCTCTTTGCTGCGTTCCTTGGCGGCCAGGGCTGCGGCATCTTTTGCTGTGTCTGGCAGACCGGCAAGGTCGTCTGGATTGGTGATGTGCAGCTCGAAATCGTTGGCCTGCTTCAGCTCGTTCTGGCTGAACAGCAAGCCGAGTTGGGCAAGCTCAGTTTCAATCTCTGCAAACCGCTTCTTCTCCTCCTTGCCGAGAAGTGCACCGCTGCGTACAAAGGCATCGTAAGTGTCGTCCAAGAGCTTTTGCTCTTCGGGGTTTAACCCTTTTACCTTTTCACCTTTTAACCTCTTCACTCTCTCTAAGAGCGCTTCATTGTGCATGATGCGGGCATAGTGCTCTGTCAGCATCGGCGAGAGCTTTTGAGCCAAGGCGTCCATCTCATCGCTTGTATTGGCATTGACCAAGTTGAAGAAGATGCTTGTCGTGCGTTCTAATAGTTCGCCTGTCCTTGGAGCAATGGTGTTCTCGAAGGTCGGTGGTTCGGGATTGCCCGTGATGGCATCAATGGCATCATCCTCCTGCTTCATCGCTTCGATGATGGCAGGCTCGAAGTCCTCGAGCCTGATTTGGGAGAACGGCACTGTCCCATGCACCGTCTGGAAAGTGGGGGAGAGAAGGATATTCATTTCTTGTTTCTTAAAGCGGTGCAAATTTAGACAAAATTTCCGAATTATAAGCCAGACGGGATAAAGAATTTAACGATTAACCGCAAATAAACCGCTATAATACGGAAAAGTCTCTGGTTTCTAATGGACAGACTGATTATGATCGGAAATAAGTCCCCGTACTTATGGCGATAAGTACGGGGACTTATGACGATAAGTACAGGTACTAATGGTGATAAGTACAGGGTCTTTTTGAGACAAGAAAAAGGATTTGTAATAGGCTGGCTTTTAACCATTTGGAATATTCACGCTCCAGCAGCGAATGCTCCTATGATAGTGAAGTGCCCTCTGCCGAGCCGGATGCGCCCACCTTTGTCCCATCGGTTGAGAATGCCGGACACGGTGAGGCGCCTTTCGCCTATGTAGTGGGCAAGGTCCTTCATCTTGATGACAAGTTCCACATTGTCCTTGTTGTCAGGGAAAAGCTTGTCGAGGAAATGTTCCAATCGTTCTTCGGCAGTGTCGAGCTGGCGCGGACGGAGTGCCGCTGCCCTTTTCTGTGCACAGGCGGAAAGGGCATTGAGCAAGTTGAACCGGAACACCACGCTCTTCATCAAGTGACTTCCAATCTGGCTTTTGCTGATGCTCAGCATCTTGACATCTGTCTTGGCACGATAGGTATGCTCGTAGGTAGGTGTGAGACCGAAGAGCCTGTCCACTTCAATGACGGCAGGCCCTTTCAGTGGGGAACGAGTGGTGTAGGTGTCGTCGGGAGAAACATGTTCCCTCTCCAGTTCCCCCTCGACGAGCCAAAGCAGCTGGGAACAGGTGTCGCCCTGGCGGATGAGCGGCAGACTGGAGGCGGGCAGCTCGTCTATGCCGAGCCGCAAGACTTCTTCCCAGCCAAGCAGTTCCGTACTGCTGATGCCTTGAAGCAAAGGCAGACGGGTGAGGAGGGCATAGTCATTTATCATTTGTGATGAAGTATGTTTCCAGTTGCGGCTGTGTCTCAAGGACACGTTTCGCACCTTCCGTCCCAAGCACCATGAAGGCTGTTGCGAAGGCGTCTGCCTCGGCGCAGGTGGAGGCTATGACTGTGCTCGATAGGATGTCCTGCTGGGCAGGATAACCTGTCTTGGGATTGATGGTGTGCGCAATCTTCCGGCCGTTGTGGATGTAGTAGTTGCGGTAGTTGCCGCTCGTTGCAATCGCCTTGCCGGAGATTTCAATGACATCTTGCAACTCTGTGCTGGTGGATGTGGAGTCATCGTCGGGCTTGTTGATGCCGATGCGCCAGGCCTCGCCTTTCTCGTTGACACCTTCTGTAACAATCTCGCCGCCTATCTCTACCATGAAATCCTTGATGCCGTGCCTTCGCAGCACCTGTGCCGCTCTGTCAACGCCATAGCCTTTCGCTATGGCACTGAAGTCGAGGATAGAAAGCGGATTGTCCTTCGTGAGCTTGTTCCCGTCGAGATGTATGTGGGACAGGCCGACAAGGGCAAGAAGGCTGTCCACTTGTGTGCTGTCCGGCAGTTGGCCGCTCTTGAATCCGAAGCCCCAGGCATTGACCAGCGGGGCAACCGTCGGGTCAAAGGCCCCGTCGGTGGCTTTGTAGATGGTGAAAGAGAGTTGCAGCACTTCGTTCAGCATCTCGTCAACTTCGTCCGTCTCGCCACGGTTGATGCGGCTGATAGTGCTCTGCGGGTTGAACATGGAGAGCGAGGCATCCACCTTTTCTAGCTCTGCTTCAAGCTCCTTCTTTAAATCCTTGTCGTAAAGGTACTTGGCATGGTATAGTGTTCCGAAGACAGTTCCCTCATTGTGTTGGTAAGTCCTTTCCAAAGACTTCTCGTGAGAAGGAAGGAGCATTGGCAGGCATACGATAGCAATGATTGCCAGGAGCGCCAGATATAATTTACGTTTCCCCATTTACTGCTTGGTTTTCTTTTGCTCCTTCTTCTTGTTCTTTGCCTTAATGATGTTCTGTCCGACGTCGAACACGAGGTTAACGGTGCCGCCCCAGCCGTTGTCGTCGTTCTTTCCGAAACCCGGCACGAAATAAGGGCTGCCTTCATAGGGGCATTTGATGTTAATCATGAATTTGTAGCGCATACTCCAACCGAGGCGTACGAAGCTCCATAACTTTGTCTCCAATCCGAGTCCGAACTCAAGCCATTGTGCCGTTGCCTTCTGCCCGTTGAGCTGAAGGGGTATCGTCGTGCCATAGACGGGGTCGGTGAATAAGTTGTTCCCGATATCGTACTTAAAGCTGCTGAAGCCATACCGAAGGATGCCGAAGAGGCGGTTGCCGTTGTGCTTCTTGTTGAAGTTATAGTCTATGCCGAAGCGCATATAGGGCGCAGTCGCACTGAAGAAGTTGCCCGTTTCTGCGCCTTCCCGCTTACAGTCACCGATACCGAGTTCTGCTATGGGAAAGTATTTGTCGTACAGGTTGAGGCGTGCGCCCACCTCCATGTTGGCGAACTTGGCGCCGACGGCTTTCATAGCGAAGCCCACAAGGTCGGCGCTGACGGCAATGCCGTTCAGCAGAGGCGCCTTGCCATACAGTTGCTGCTGCTGTGTTTCCTGGGCGTGCAGCGATGGGCAGACCAGGCTATTCAGGATCAGGCTCAGGATCAGGCTCAGGATCAGGCTCGGGAGAGGGATGCAAGATAATCTGTAGGTTGTCAGTCGTTTCATAGTTCACGGAGGAGCGTATGACGGTGATATTGTTGATGAATTCGTGTGTGGAGCGTACGCCCAGAATAGTGTGGAAGTATTTGGTCGGGCAGTCGGGCGACTCGTAGTGTATCATGTTGGACTTCGTCACCCAAATTGTGTCGCGGAGGAGATAGTCTGCGCCCTCGAGGCTGAGGACAAGGGTGTCCTCGTCCTGCCAGTAGCTCAGTGGCAGTATAAGCCTGCTTGCACCCACGGCACGGTTAAGCAGGACCGCGTCAGTGCCGCAGGCTGTGACGGTGAGGGTGTCGTTGAGCTTCACCTTGGCTCCGTCTTTATAGATAGTGCCGTACATGGCGACGGCGTTGTAGAGTGTGCAGTCGTACGACTCACAGGCAGCAAGCAGCAGGATGCCTGACGCTATAAGCAGAAGCCGGTGCCTCATATTTCTTTCTCGATTTGATAGTTGTTGCGCTCCGGGGCATTGCGGCTGATGAGTTCGCCAAGGAAGCCTGCCACGAAAAGTTGGGTGCCAAGAATCATCATGGTGAGTGAGATGTAGAAGTAGGGGCTGCTGGTGACAAGAGGGTGGGGGATGCCGTTCCAGAGGCAGTAGAGCTTTGTGCCTCCCACCACCATCACAGCCAGGAAGCCTATCAGGAACATGAGTGTCCCGATGAAACCGAAGACGTGCATAGGCTTTAGCCCGAAGTTGTTCAGGAACCAGAGTGAGAGCAAGTCGAGGTAGCCGTTGACGAAGCGGTTAAGCCCCATGAACTTCGACTTTCCAAACTTGCGTGCCTGGTGGTGAACTTTCTTCTCTCCAATTTTGTCAAACCCGGCGTTCTTGGCAAGATAGGGTATGTATCGGTGCATTTCGCCATAGACTTCGATGTTTTTCACCACATCCTTGCGATAAGCCTTCAGTCCGCAGTTGAAGTCGTGGAGATTGTGGATGCCGCTCACCTGTCGGGCTGTCGCATTGAAGAGCTTTGTGGGGATGGTCTTCGAGAGCGGGTCGCCCTTGCTGCGGTTCATCTTGTAGCCGCTCACGAGGTCATAGCCTTCCTTCGTAATCATGCGATAGAGTTCGGGAATCTCGTCGGGTGAGTCCTGCAGGTCGGCATCCATCGTGATGACCACATCGCCCCTTGCTGCATTGAAGCCGCAGTAGAGGGCCGGACTCTTGCCGTAGTTGCGGCGGAACTTGATGCCGTGCACAACATCGGGGTTCTCTGTCTTGAGCTTTTCGATGATTTCCCAGGAACGGTCCGTACTGCCGTCGCTGACTAAGATAACCTCGTAGCTGAAGCCGTGGTTTATCATTACACGCTTTATCCAGCTGAAGAGTTCGGGCAGGGATTCGTCCTCGTTATAGAGAGGCACAACAACGCTGATATCCAAGTTTTGTTTATAATTCATAATTTACAATTCATAATTCACGATTCTTCACCCCTTCGTTCCCTTCTTCCCGAAGAGGGGCAGAGGACGAGGGCTTCTTTACCGGCCGGGCGGCAAGCAGGGAGGTTGGAAGAGCCAGGAAGGCGTTGTATATTGCTAATTGCAGCATGATGTCCCGGACAGTCATTGCCTGTATCATCTTCTGCACTTCTTCCAAGTTCGCCTCAGGCATCATTTGTTGCCAGGCCTGACGGTATTCCTCGCTTTGCAGGGCGGTGCCAAGGAGTGTGAGCAATCGTCCATTGTCGAGCAGGAGGAAGTAGGCGTATTGTGCGGCATCCGTCAGCAGACCGGCCAAAAGGCAGGTGACAAACGACAGGCGCAGGATATGTAGCCAGCTTACCGAAGGATATTGTCGCCGGTAGTTTGTCAGTTGCTTGTAGAGCATATAGATGCTGATGATGCCCAAAGCGGTGCTTAGCATTGAGAGCAGAGGACGTTCGGTGCCGTACATCGTGCATAGGAAGCTTGCCGACCACATAATTCCTATCGGCAGAGCCATCCATCCTGCAGCATCCATCAAAGAGGGCTTCTCCATTTACAACTTTACGATTTACGATTAACTATATTTGTTCTTCCGGGAAACAGAGTTCCTTTGAACGTGCAAAGATATGAAAAAAGCATATTATATAATGTATAAAAGGACGAAAAAACTCTTAAAACAATAATTTTGTATTATGTATTTTGTATTTTGAATTATATGTTGTACCTTTGCAGCCGCAAAATGGGAAAGTCCTATACGGCATGCTCCTTGTGAATCCCCCAGGGCTTGACCGCAGCAAGGGCAGCAGGTCGTAGCGGCGCGATATAGTAAGCTTTCCCACCCGCCTCTTTAGCTCAGTTGGCCAGAGCACGTGATTTGTAATCTCGGGGTCGTTGGTTCGAATCCGACAAGAGGCTCAA
>JAFXZK010000116.1 GCA_017541265.1 Bacteroidaceae bacterium
GCTCAACGAGGAGTTGGGCATCAGCAGCTATGGCGACTTGTTGCAGTATTATCCCTATAAGCACGTTGACCGCAGCCGCCTGTACAGCATCCGCGAACTGACGGGCGACATGCCGTTCGTACAGGTGAAAGGACATATCCTCAGCTTCGAGACCTTCAAGATGAGTGCCCGCAAGGAGCGCGTCGTGGCTCACTTTGCCGACGACTCCGGCAAGGTGATGGACCTCACGTGGTTTAACGGCGGCAAGTATGCCAAGCAGAACTACACCATCGGCAAGGAGTATATCGTCTTCGGACGCCCGAACGTCTATAACGGTCGCATCAACGTGACGCATCCCGATATGGATGCAGCCGACAAGCTGGAGCTATCGGCCATGGGCATGCAGCCGTACTATAACACAACGGAGAAGATGAAGAAGGCGGGGCTGAACTCGCGCGCCATAGAGCGACTCGTGAAGACCCTGCTCGACGTGCTGAAACAACCCCTCGACGAGACGCTGCCCGACTTCATCACGCAAAAGCTGCACCTGACAAGTCGTGACGACGCGTTGCGCAAGATTCACTATCCACAGAATGCCAAAGAGCTGGAGCGTGCCCGTCTGCGACTGAAGTTCGAAGAACTGTTCTATGTGCAGCTGAACATCCTGCGCTATGCCAGCGACCAGCGCCGCAAATACCGTGGATATGTCTTTTCGAAGGTCGGCGACCACTTTAACACATTCTATAAGGAAAACCTGCCCTTCCCGCTGACAGAGGCACAGAAACGCGTCATCCGCGAAATCCGCAAGGACATGGGTAGCGGCAGACAGATGAACCGCCTGCTGCAAGGCGACGTAGGCTCCGGCAAGACCCTCGTGGCACTGATGACCATGCTCATCGCACTGGACAACGGCTATCAGGCATGCATCATGGCACCTACCGAAATCTTGGCAGAGCAGCACCTGACGACTATCATGAACTTCCTGGAAGGTATGGACATCCGCGTGGCACTGTTGACAGGAATCGTCAAAGGCAAGCGCCGGCAGGAAATCCTCGACGGTTTGCTGGACGGCACGATACAGATACTCGTCGGCACGCATGCCGTCATTGAAGATACCGTACAGTTCGCACACCTCGGCATGGTGGTGGTCGATGAGCAGCACCGCTTCGGCGTGGCACAACGTGCCAAGTTGTGGAACAAGAGTCAGAATCCGCCGCATGTGCTGGTGATGACGGCAACGCCCATTCCCCGCACCCTCGCCATGACGCTATACGGCGATTTGGACGTCAGCGTCATCGACGAATTGCCACCCGGCAGAAAGCCCGTGGTGACACAGCACGTCTTTGACCGCTCGCTGCCGTCGCTCTACGACAGCATCCGCCGGCAGATTCATCAAGGCAGACAAGTATATATCGTCTTCCCCCTGATAGAGGAGAGCGAGAAGATAGACCTCAAGAACCTGGAAGACGGCTATGAGGTGCTGCGGCAAGTGTTCCCTGAATTCCGCCTCTCGAAAGTGCACGGCAAGATGAAGCCCGCCGACAAGGAGGCAGAGATGCAGAAATTCGTCAATGGCGACACACAGATACTCGTTGCCACCACCGTCATAGAAGTGGGTGTCAACGTACCGAATGCCTCCGTGATGGTTATCCTTGAAGCCCAGCGCTTCGGACTCTCCCAACTGCATCAGCTCAGAGGCAGAGTGGGACGCGGCGCCGACCAGAGCTATTGCATCCTCGTCACTAACTACAAACTGGCGGAAGACACCCGCAAACGCATCGACATCATGTGCGAGACGAACGACGGTTTCCGTATTGCCGAGGCCGACCTGAAGCTGCGCGGACCTGGCGATTTGGAGGGAACTCAGCAGAGCGGCATGGCCTTCGACCTGAAGATTGCAGACATTGCCCGCGACGGACAACTGGTGCAGATGGCACGCGACGAAGCAGGGGCTATCATCGACGACGACCCCACGTGTACTTCCGAACGATATGCCCTGTTGTGGAGAAGACTTAAAGAACTTAAAAAGACTAATATTAACTGGGGTGCTATCTCCTAAAATGTTAAAAAAGCATATAATGAATGCTAAAACGGTACATATATATAAAATAATTAGTACCTTTGCACCGTTTTGTTACCATCATGCTAAGATTTTGTAGAAATTTTAGCGAAGAAATGGAAGTTACTATGATTAAGGAGTTTAAGAAATTTATTTTATTTTCGTTCGCAATAATTAGCACTCTTCCAGTGGCTGCCCAAGACCTATTGGCTCGCCAGGCACCCATTGACCGCCAAATGAAAGCCGTTGACAGCTTGGCTTTGAAGAGACTCAGTTTTACAGAAAATTACGACTCACCAGCCGAAGACCTCTACGAGGACTGGAACAACAAGTACGCACACCGTGAATCGGCGTTGCCCGACTCGTTCCGCATCTCGCTGCAGGACTTCTGCATGCCTACCGAGAGTCGTGTGCTGACTTCGAACTTCGGCGCTCGCTGGGGACGCCAGCACAAGGGTCTGGATATCAAGGTGTATATCGGTGATACCATCCGTGCTGCCTTCGCTGGTAAGGTACGCATCGTGCGCTACGAAGGTCGCGGCTACGGAAAATATGTCGTCATCCGCCACTATAACGGACTGGAGACCATCTACGGTCACCTGTCGGCACAACTGGTCACTGAAAATCAGGAGGTACAGGCAGGCGATGCTATTGGTCTGGGAGGTGACACCGGACGAAGCACTGGTTCGCACCTGCATTTCGAGACCCGTCTCTGCGGTGTAGCGCTGAA
>JAFXZK010000117.1 GCA_017541265.1 Bacteroidaceae bacterium
GCACCGACGTACTCTTCCCGTCAATCGGTGAGATTATCGGCGGCAGCGTCCGTGAGGAGCGTTACGACAAGCTGATGAAGGAAGTCGACCGCCGGGGCATGGACCTGACGCATCTGTGGTGGTACCTCGATACCCGTAAGTACGGCAGCTGTCCTCATGCAGGCTTCGGTCTCGGCTTCGAGAGGCTCATCCTCTTCGTCACCGGCATGCAGAACATTCGTGATGTCATTCCTTTCCCGCGTACACCTCGCAACGCCGAGTTCTAAACCACGGATTTAACGGATTGAAGCAAGGCTCGACAACCAAAGGGTAAGTCGAGCCTTGCTTCAATCCGTTAAATCCGTGGTTTGAGAATTAATCCGTGTCTTTTTGGGTGTTTGTTTGGATGAGGGCTTCTATTTCCCTTGGAAGCCTTCTCCTCTCTATTATGTGGATGACCTTTTTCAGGTTCCATTTGCTTGCTCTTTCTGTAATGGTGACTGAATGCGAGGTCTTTCCGTTTGCATGAATATACTTCAGTGTCCACTTGAGGTCATATACAGCACTCCCATACGTCTCATAGCTTTTTGATAGGAGAACACTCCTCTGCGGTCCGACCTTCTTGTTCCCGGACCAGAATTTAAGGAACAAACTGTTGAAAAACGAATCAAGCATTTTCCCTGTATTTATTGCAAATGTACGATTTTATTTTTTCTTTGTAAAATAATCACACAAAAAGTAAACCAAAAAGTCAAATATTGTATATTTGGGTGTAAAAATGGCTGTCAAATGAACTTCCATTCCTTATGAAAAAGTCATTTTGTCTTGCTTTGCGCCATTTTGTCGGGCTGCAGCGTTTTTGCATGGTGTTTGTGCCAAAGAAAGTGAAGAAAGGAGATATATGCAATGATACAGAATAACAATCAGCAGCAAGAAGAGAAGAGCTTGCAGAAGTACGCTCGCAACCTCGTCGATGAGGCGCGTGCGGGGAAGCTTGACCCCGTTATCGGTCGCGACGATGAGATACGTCGTGTATTGCAAATCCTCTCGCGCAGAACTAAGAACAACCCTATCCTGATAGGCGAACCCGGTACAGGCAAGACGGCTATTGTGGAAGGCCTGGCGCACAGAATCCTGCGTGGCGACGTGCCGGAGAACCTGAAGAACAAGCAACTCTACAGCCTCGACATGGGTGCCCTCATCGCCGGTGCGATGTATAAGGGCGAGTTCGAGGAGCGACTGAAGAGCGTTGTCAAGGAAGTAACCGACAGTCAGGGCGGCATCATCCTCTTCATCGACGAGATACACACGCTTGTCGGTGCAGGCAAGGGCGAAGGTGCGATGGATGCAGCAAACATACTGAAGCCAGCACTCGCCCGTGGCGAAATGCGGAGTATCGGTGCAACGACGCTCGATGAGTACCAGAAGTACTTCGAGAAGGACAAGGCTCTGGAGCGACGCTTCCAGACGGTTATGGTGGACGAACCCGATACACTTTCGAGCATTAGCATCTTGCGTGGTTTGAAGGAACGCTACGAGAATCATCACAAAGTCCGCATTCAGGACGATGCTGTCATAGCCGCAGTTCAGCTCTCGCAGCGTTACATTACTGAGCGCTTCTTGCCCGACAAGGCCATCGACCTCATGGACGAAGCCGCTGCAAAGCTCCGTATGGAACGCGACTCTGTACCAGAGGAACTTGACGAAATCAGCCGCCGCCTGAAGCAATTGGAGATTGAACGCGAAGCAATTCGTAGAGAAAGCAAGGAAGACCCGAAATTGACTAAGATTGAGGCAGACATTGCCGACCTTCGCAAGCAAGAGCAGGAGATGCGTCAGCAATGGGAGAACGAGAAGCATCAAGCCGACCAGATTCAAACGCTTAAAGACCGTATGCAACAGCTCCGCTTGGAAGCCGAACAGGCAGAACGAGACGGCAACTATGCTCAGGTTGCAGAGATTCGCTACTCAAAGCTGCCCGAACTGGAAAAGCAACTCAAGGAAAGTTCTTCCGTCAGCAACAAACTGCTTCGGGACGAAGTCACAGCAGACGATATCGCTGATGTAGTGAGCCGCTGGACGGGCATTCCCGTGAGCAAGATGCAGACGAGCGAGACGGAGAAGCTGCTCCATCTGGAAGAGGAACTGCACAAGCGTATCATCGGTCAGGAGGAAGCCATCGCCGCTGTCAGCAATGCTGTTCGCCGTAGCCGCGCCGGCCTGCAAGACCCGAGGCGTCCTATCGGCAGCTTCATCTTCCTCGGCTCGACAGGAGTAGGCAAAACCGAGCTTGCAAAGGCACTTGCCGAGTACCTCTTCGACGATGAGACGATGATGACACGCATTGACATGAGCGAGTATCAGGAGAAGTTCAGCGTGACCAGACTTATTGGCGCACCTCCAGGATATGTCGGCTACGACGAGGGTGGTCAGCTCACGGAAGCCGTTCGCCGCAAGCCTTATCAGGTCGTGCTCTTCGATGAGATTGAGAAAGCACATCCCGACGTCTTCAACACCTTGCTGCAAGTCCTCGATGATGGTAGGCTGACTGATTCAAAGGGAAGAACCGTCAACTTCAAGAACACCATCATCATCATGACGAGCAACCTTCTGACCGGATCAGACCTCGACAAAGGAGAGCAAGACGTAAGAGACATGTTGGTACAACGCGGCATACGTCCCGAGTTCCTGAACCGTATCGACGAAATCATCGTCTTCCATCCCCTCAACTGGGGCGAAGTGAAACAGATTGTGCGTCTGCAAGTCGAGAATGTTCAGAAGATGTTGAAAGAGAATGGCATAAGCTTGGAGGTAAGCGACGAAGCAATCGACCTCCTTGCCAACGAAGGCTACGACCCCGACTTTGGTGCCCGTCCTGTTAAGCGAGCCATCCAACATCTCTTGCTTGATGACCTCTCGAAGTCGCTCTTGTCGGGCCATATAGACCGCAACCGTCCCATCATGGTCGATGCTAAAGATGGCAAGTTGACGATGGAAAAATGCTGATTTATTTTGATTTGTCTTCACTTATTCGTACCTTTGTCCCCAAGTTACAGAAAGGTTATGAATATGAAGTCACTATTAACAACGATGCTGTCGGCACTTACTGTGCTGACAGCTTTTGCGTCTAAACAACAGACCGCAGCGCACGGCTATCCCATCAATCCTGTTCCCTTTACCTCTGTCAAAGTCTCACCTGGCACGTTCTGGGGGCAGAGACTGGAGGCAAGCCGCAAAGTCACCATTCCCCTTGCATTTTCCAAATGTGAGGAGACAGACCGCTACACGAACTTCTCGAATGCGGCAAAGCATTTGCAAGACCCTTCGAAGGTGTTCGAGATTAAGAAGGGCACTTTCCCCTTCGACGATACAGATCCCTACAAGACCATTGAGGGGGCAAGCTATATTCTGCAAACCTATCCCGATGAGGCACTTGCTTCGTATATTGACTCCGTCTTGAACGTGATAGCTTCTGCCCAGGAGCCAGATGGCTACCTTTATACCGCCAGGACTCAGAACCCCGAGCATCCGCACGACTGGTCAGGACCTACGCGATGGAGTGCCGAGGAGCAGGGAAGCCACGAGCTGTATAACCTTGGGCACATGGTGGAGAGTGCTGTTGCCCACTATCAGGCAACAGGCAGCCGCAAGTTCCTCGATATTGCCATCAGATTTGCCGACTTGGTTTGCAAGGAAGTTGGCCCCAATCCGGGACAGGCTTGCGTCGTGCCTGGTCATCAGATTGCAGAGATGGCTTTGGCAAGACTCTACTTGGCTACAGGCGACAAGAAGTATCTCGACGAGGCCAAGTTCCTGCTTGACTATCGTGGCAAGACAACCGTCAAGCAGGAGTACTCGCAAAGCCACAAGCCCGTAGTCGAACAGGACGAGGCAGTAGGCCATGCTGTCCGGGCAGCCTATATGTATGCCGGTATGGCGGATGTGGCTGCGCTTACAGGCGACAAAGACTACATCAAAGCCATTGATGCCATTTGGGATAACATTGTCTCGAAGAAGCTCTACATAACAGGTGGCATCGGAGCGACAGGAAACGGCGAGGCTTTCGGTAAGAACTATGAGCTGCCCAACGCTACGGCTTATTGCGAGACGTGTGCCGCGATAGGCAATGTCTACGTCAACCACAGGCTCTTCCTGCTTCATGGAGAGTCCAAGTATTATGATGTGCTGGAGCGAACACTCTATAATGGACTTATCAGCGGCGTCTCGCTCGAGGGCAATGGCTTCTTCTATCCCAATCCTCTCGAGTCGGCAGGCGGCTACGAGCGCAAGCCTTGGTTCGGGTGCGCCTGCTGTCCGAGCAATATCTGCCGCTTCATCCCATCGCTGCCGGGTTACGTCTATGCCGTCAAGGACCACAATCTCTACGTCAACCTCTTCCTTTCTAATAAGAGCGAGTTGAAAGTGGCAGGCAAGAAGGTCTGCCTGAGCCAGACAACAGAGTATCCTTGGAGCGGAGATGTAACCATACGCATTGACGAGAATAAAGCTGGCAAATTCATTTTCAAGATTCGCATTCCCGGCTGGGTTCGTAACCAAGTCGTTCCCTCCGACCTCTATACTTATGCCGACGGCAAACAGACCAGTTTACCAAGCGTCAGCGTTAATGACTTTCAACATGAAGTTTTCAACACTAATATAGAACCTGACGGTTATTTCGCCATCGGTGGTAAGTGGAAGAAGGGTGATGTGATAAAGATTCACTTCGATATGGAGCCTCGTATCGTTCGTGCCAACGAGAATGTAGAAGCCGATAGGGGAATGTTCTGTGTAGAGCGTGGTCCGCTGGTTTATTGTGCAGAGCAGCCCGACAACAAGGACGATATCATGGAAGCTCACATCAGTCCAAACACACAGTTCCGTACAGGCAAGACAGAGATTGCCGGCACTTCTGTGACGACACTTGTCGCGGAGGACCAGCCTTTGACGCTCATTCCTTATTACGCTTGGTGCCACAGAGGCGCTGGCAAGATGCGGGTATGGTTGCCTCTGTAGCATAAATGATGATGAAGATTAAAGATACAATGCAACGACTTCTTTTTTTCTGTTTTACAGTCCTGTTTTTTATTCAGGCAATGGCAGGTGAGGTGCCTTTTGGCAGGGGCACTCTGACTGTTCGCCAGATAGCTCGCAATGCTGTGAGGATACAGTATTGGGAACAAGACCCCTCCCAGCTCTCCCGTAAAGGGGAGGAGTTGCCCGATTGGCTCTATGTCAAGCACGACGAGGTGAGCAGTCATGATGTGTCGGTTGAGGTGGATGAGGCTCGTCAGGCAATCATCATCAAAAACCGTCAGGGAACGCCTGTCTTTACGGCGACGCGACACCAGATGAAAGGCAGGGAGGCTACGTTGGCATTCCATTCTGACAGTGACGAGCGGCTGTATGGTCTGGGGCAGTTTCAAGATGGTTATAGCAATGTTCGGGGCCTGTCGCGCCGTTTGACACAGGTGAACACGCAAATAAGCATCCCCATGCTCCTGTCGAGCAAAGGCTATGGTGTGCTGTGGAACAACTATGGGCTGGTGGACTTCAACCCTTGCGACCAAGAGGTAAAGATGCAATTGTCGGCTGAAGCAGGTCAGACAGAGGAAGTCAACATCACCACAACTGAAGGCGGTCGGCGCGAAGTGCGCCAGAGAAACATCTACGAGGCTACCGTCGACATTGCAGAAGATGGCGACTATTCGCTTTTACTCGATGTGGGACAGCAGATGGCACGCCGCCATAACCTTTCGATTGACGGACAAACTGTCATCGAGATGCAGAACCTGTGGCTGCCTCCAACGGCTTCGGCCATCGTACATTTGAAGGCCGGTCGGCATGTGCTGAGAGCAGAACTCTCAAAAGGCGACGCACCTGTCATATATTATAATAAGGTAAAGGACGAGACGGTGCTGCGTTCTCCGATAGCAAACGCTGTGGACTATACCGTATTCGTTGGCTCTGCCGACGAAATCATTACCGCCTATCGTGAGCTGACAGGCAAGGCTCCCTTGATGCCCCATTGGGCGTTGGGCTACATCCATTGCCGTGAGCGCTTCCATTCTTCCGACGAAATCCTGCAGACAGCCAATCGATTCCGTAGCGAAGGGCTGCCTGTTGATGTGTTGGTGCAGGACTGGCAGTACTGGGGTAAGTACGGCTGGAACGCCATGCGCTTCGACGAGGAGCATTATCCCGACCCCAAGGCTCTGACCGACAGCCTTCACGCTATGGATATGCGACTGATGGTCAGCGTCTGGTCTAAGATTGACAAAAGCTCCGAGGTCGGCAAACAGATGTTGGACGCGGGCTATTATATCCCAGGAACAGATTGGATTGACTTCTTCAATCCCGATGCCGCCACTGCCTATTGGCAGAACTTCTCTACGCGCTTGGTGCCTCTGGGCATTGATGCCTGGTGGCAGGATGCCACAGAGCCGGAGAACGACGACCTCGTGGGTCGCCGCGTAAACAACGGCAAATGGGCTGGTGAAGAGGTGCGCAATGTCTATCCGCTTTTGGTGAATAAGACAGTTTATGAGGGACTAATTAATTCAAAATTTATAAATTCAAAATTCAAAACGGTCAATGGCCAGCGCCCGATGATTCTCACTCGTTGCGGTTTCCCTGGCATTCAGCGCTATGGGTCGGCGATGTGGAGCGGTGATGTGGGCAACGACTGGGAAACCTTCCGTAGGCAGTTGACGGCTGGTCTCGGTATGCAGGCGGCAGGCATCCCGTGGTGGACCTACGATGCTGGTGGCTTCTTCCGTCCCGGCAACCAATACACAGACAAGGCTTATATCGAGCGTATGTTGCGTTGGATTGAGACGAGCGTCTTCCTGCCCCTCATGCGCGTACATGGCTATATGAGTGACACGGAACCTTGGAACTACGGCGCGGAGGCACAACAGGCTATTGCGCGTGCCTTGAACGAGCGTTACCGTCTGTTGCCCTACATCTACAGCAATGCTGCGGAGATTGCCTTCAACGGTTCCACATTGATGCGTCCGCTTGTCTTTGATTTCGCCAGCGATACCAAAGCACTCGACCAGAAGTATGAGTACATGTTCGGTCACTCGCTGCTTGTCAGTCCTGTGACAGAGCCGAGCGTCACCTCATGGATGACCTATCTCCCCAAGAACGAGGGAGGGTGGTACGACTATTATACAGGCAAGCACTACGACGGCGGGCAGGAAGTGACTACAACCGTTGGTGCAGACTATATCCCTGTCTTCGTCCGTGCCGGCAGCATCATTCCCGTCAAGGGCGATGAGGTGCAGGTTTACCCTGGGGCTGACGGAACATTCACACTTTACGAGGACGACGGCTCCACAAGAGATTATGATAAAGGACAATGTTCGCGCATCGTGTTCCTATGGGACGATACCAACCATAAACTTACCATCAACAAGCGTGTTGGCAAGTTTAAGGACATGCCTGTCTGTCGCATATTCCGTGTCAAGTTGCCAAATGGTACGGAGCAGTCCATTAACTATCAAGGAAAGAAGATAACTGTTACAGCGAAGACAACGGCCTCAGACACAATGTGATAGTCATCCTCTAACACCACACCCCTGTATATGGCTTCATAAGTCCCCGTTCTTATCTCCATAAGTCCCCGTACTTATCTTCATAAGTCCCCGTTCTTATCTCCATAAGTGCGGGGGCTTTTTTTGATATCTGCCTGCCGCTTGGAAATCAGGGACATTCTCATGTTTCGGCGGATTCTTTGCGGATAATCATTAAATTCTTTATCCCGAGTGGCTTATATTTCGGAAAATTTATCTATATTTGCACGCGAATTGTAAAATGACAAATGATTAAATGGTAAACGGAATGGTGTTGAGAATAGCAGTTCAGTCGAAAGGCCGTCTTTTCGAGGACACGATGGCGTTGCTTGCCGAGGCAGGTATTAAGGTGAGTAGCAGCAAGCGCACACTGCTTGTGCAGAGCAGTAACTTCCCCATCGAGGTGCTTTATCTTCGCGACGACGACATTCCCCAGAGTGTTGCAAGCGGCGTGGCTGACGTCGGCATCGTGGGGCAGAACGAATATGAGGAGCGGGCAGAGGATGCGGAGGTGGTGCGCCCACTCGGATTCAGCAAGTGCCGCCTCTCGTTGGCTGTGCCCAAAGGGTGCGGCTACTATGGCTTGAAGTGGTTCGAGGGTAAGAAGATTGCTACGTCCTATCCCGCCATCCTGCGCCGCTTCTTGCAGGAGAACCGTATCGCAGCCGACGTTCACGTCATAACGGGCAGCGTAGAGATAAGCCCGGGCATCGGACTGGCGGATGCTATCTTCGACATTGTCAGCAGCGGCTCCACACTGGTCAGCAACAACCTTGTGGAGGTGGAAACCGTCATGCAGAGCGAGGCCATCCTGATAGCCAACAAGAACCTCGACGACGAAAAGCGTGCCGTGCTCGAAGAGTTGCTGTTCCGCATCGAAGCCGTCAAGGCTGCCGAAGACAAGAAGTATGTGCTGATGAACGTGCCGACCGACCGCCTGAAGGACATCGTGGCCGTGCTGCCTGGTGTGAAGAGTCCCACCGTGATGCCTCTTGCCACCGAGGGGTGGAGCAGCGTTCACACAGTCATCGAGGAGAAACGCTTCTGGGAAATCATCCGCGAACTGAAGCAGCTCGGTGCAGAAGGCATACTCGTAGTGCCGATAGAGAAAATGATACCGTAGGGATTCGTTCTGTCGGATTTGTAATCCGACAGCAATGAATATAGGCATTTGTAATGCGATAAACATTATATTGCGGGATTATAAATCCCGATATTCCATATGGTCGGATTGCAAATCCGACCGAACAAAATGAACTATGAAATTATTCGTTTATCCTTCAAAAGATGAGCTTGATGCTCTGCTGAAGCGGCCTGTGCGCGATGCTTCGGAGCTGAATGCCACGGTCTCTGCTGTGCTGCAGGATGTAAAGCAGCGCGGCGATGCTGCCATAAGGGAATACGAAGAGCGTTTCGACAAGGTTTGCCTCGATGAGTTGGCCGTTACAGAAGTCGAGATGTTTGAGGCTGAAGCCAAAGTCGGCGAGGAACTGAAGCAGGCCATCCGGCTTGCCCATCAGAACATTGAGCGTTTTCATACGGCTCAACGCTTTGAGGGCGAACACATCAAGGTGACGCAAGGCGTGGAGTGCTGGCAGAAGTCCGTTGCCATAGAGAAGGTAGGCCTCTACATTCCCGGAGGCACAGCTCCCTTGTTCAGCACAGTACTCATGCTTGCCACCCCTGCCAAGATAGCTGGATGCAAGGACATTGTGCTCTGCACTCCCCCACAAAAAGACGGCAGCGTGAACCCCGCAGTCCTCGTTGCTGCCCGCATTGCAGGCGTCAGCCGCATATATAAGATAGGTGGTGTGCAGGCCATCGGCGCAATGGCCTACGGCACAGAGAGCGTCCCCAAGGTCTATAAGATATTCGGTCCGGGCAACCAGTTCGTGATGTGCGCCAAGCAGCAGGTCAGCCTGCACGATGTGGCCATCGATATGCCGGCAGGACCAAGCGAAGTGGAGGTGCTTGCCGACGAGACGAGCAACGTCAGCTTCGTGGCTGCCGACTTGCTCAGTCAGGCGGAGCACGGCACAGACAGCCAGGTGCTGCTTGTCTGCAAGAGCATTGAGACGGCAAAGTTGGTTGAGGCAGAAGTGGAGCGTCAGCTTGCTCTACTTCCCCGAAAGGACATTGCTGCCCAAGCCCTCGAACACAGCAAGGCAATCGTCGTGCATGATGACGAGGAGATGATGGAGATTACCAATCGCTATGCGCCTGAGCATCTCATCATCGAGACCGCCAACTACATGGAACTTGCGCAGAAGGTCGTCAATGCAGGCAGCGTCTTTCTTGGCTCCCTCACACCCGAAAGTGCAGGCGACTATGCCAGCGGAACGAATCACACGTTGCCCACCAACGGCTATGCTGTGGCCTACAGCGGTGTCAATCTCGACAGCTTCTGCCGCAAGATAACCTTCCAGCACATCGAAGCCGAAGGAATCCGGAGCATCGGTCGTGCCGTAGAACTGATGGCAGAGGCAGAGGGGCTGGATGCACACAAGAATGCAATGACATTAAGGATTATGAACTATGGACTTTAACCCGAATAACCTTGTTCGCCCTAACATCCGGGCGCTTGAACCATACAGCTGTGCCCGCGACGAGTTCAAGGGCATGGCGGCACACGTCTTTCTCGATGCCAACGAGAATCCTTACAATGACCCTATCAATCGCTATCCTGACCCTTTGCAGGAGAAGCTCAAGGAACGCCTCGCTCCCATCAAGAATGTGCGTCCCTCGCAGATATTCCTCGGCAACGGAAGCGATGAGGCCATCGACCTCGTCTATCGCATCTTCTGCAACCCGGGCAAAGACAATGTGGTAGCCATAGCTCCCACCTACGGCATGTATAAGGTGTGTGCCGACATCAATGACGTTGAGTACAGAAGTGTTCCATTGTCAGAGGATTGGCAACTTGACACGAAAGCTTTGCTCGATGCTTGCGACGCAAAGACAAAGGTTATCTGGATATGTTCGCCCAACAACCCGACAGGCAACGACTTCCCCCGCGAAACGATTCACGAGGTGCTGACGAAGTTCACGGGCATTGTCGTTGTTGACGAAGCTTATTGTGACTTCTCGGCCAACCTGCCGTTCCGTAACATTATCGACAACTATCCCAACCTCATCGTGCTAAACACTTTCAGCAAGGCTTGGGCTAGTGCCGCCATCCGCTTGGGCATGGCCTTTGCCAGCGAAGAGATTATCGCGCTCTTCAACAAAGTGAAGTATCCCTACAACGTCAACCTGCTTACTCAGGAGAAAGCGCTTGCTGTGCTCGATGATTTCGTGCATGTGGAAGGCTGGCTGACGCAAATCATGCGTGAGCGCGAACATGTCCTGCCTGCACTTCAGGAGCTGCCTATCGTCCTGAAAGTCTTCCCGACGGATGCCAACTTCGTGCTCGTGCGAGTGACCGATGCCAACCGCATCTACCGCTACCTGATTGAGCAGGGCATCGTGGTGCGCAACCGCCACCGCGTCCAGCTTTGCCAGGACTGCCTGCGCATCACTATCGGCACACGCCAGGAGAACAACGAACTGCTGGGAGCGCTGCGCTTTTATAAATAGCCCCCTAATCCCCTTAAGGGGGAATCGTTTTGAATTTTGAATTTATTAAATTTGAATTATGAAAAGTCTTCTTTTCATTGACCGCGACGGAACGATACTGCGTGAGCCTGCCGACGAGCAGATAGACAGCTTCGAGAAGTTCAGCTTCGTGCCGGGTGCCATCAGTGCCTTGCGCTTCCTGCGTCAGCATACCGACTTCCTCTTTGTTATGGTGAGCAATCAGGACGGCCTCGGCACCGACAGCTATCCCGAAGAAACCTTCTGGCCGACGCACAACCTCATGCTTGACATTCTCAAGGGCGAGGGCGTCACCTTCGACGCAATCCATATCGACCGCAGCTTCCCAGAAGACAACTTGCCGACACGCAAGCCCGGCACAGCCATGCTGACGGAATATATGAAGGGCGACTACGACCTTGCCGGCAGCTTTGTTATTGGTGACCGGCAGACGGATTCCAAGCTTGCCGAGAACCTTGGTTGCAAAAGTCTCATCTTGGGAGAAGATATGGACTGGGAGAAGATTACGGAGCTGCTTTTTGCAGGGGAACGGACGGCAAGCGTTCGCCGTACCACAAAAGAGACGGATATTGAGGTGCGTGTCAATCTCGACGGCAACGGCAAGAGTGACATACAGACAGGGCTTGGCTTCTTCGACCACATACTGGAACAGATTGCCAAGCATGGCTTGACCGACCTCTATATCCGATGCAATGGGGATTTGCACGTTGATGAGCACCACACGATAGAGGATGTGGCACTTGCTCTTGGCGAGTGCATCAAGAAGGCTCTTGGCGATAAGCGCGGCATAGAGCGCTACGGCTATTGTCTGCCTATGGACGACTGCCTTTGCCAAGTGGCGCTCGACTTCGGGGGGCGTCCTTGGCTCGTTTGGGATGCAGAGTTCCGTCGCGAAAAGGTGGGCGAGATGCCTACCGAGATGTTCCTGCACTTCTTCAAGAGTCTCTCGGACAGTGCCGCCATGAACCTCAACATCAAGGCCGAGGGACAGAACGAGCACCATAAGATAGAAGGCATATTCAAGGCCTTTGCCCGCAGTTTGCGTATGGCTGTACGGCGGGACATCACCCATTTCCAACTGCCCTCAAGCAAAGGAACCTTGTGATTTGACAATTGGACGATTTTACAATTTTACAATTTACAATTTGACGATTTGATGCTCAAGTCTCATTATTCTTCGCAGTTGCTCGAGAAAGCCGTAACAGAGATAAACCGCTTGCCTGGTATCGGCAGTAAGACGGCTTTGCGGCTTGCTCTCCATCTGCTCCGACAGGATGAGGGCAGGGTGGAGGCATTGGCGGAGAGTCTGGTCGAAATGCGTCAGGGCGTGCGTTACTGCCAGGTCTGCTACAATATCTGCGACGACGAGCGTTGCGAGATATGCAGCAATCCGACGCGCGACAGCAGTCTTGTCTGCGTGGTGGAGAACGTGCAGGATGTGATGGCGATAGAGAATACGATGCAGTACCGCGGGCTGTATCATGTGCTGGGCGGTGTCATCAGTCCAATGGACGGCATCGGCCCGGGCGACCTCCAGATAGAAAGCCTTGTGGAGCGCGTCAGGCAGGGTGGGGTGGAGGAAGTCATCCTTGCCCTCAGTCCCACGATGGAAGGCGACACGACGAACTATTACATATTCCGAAAGCTCGAAGACACTGGCGTCAAAGTGACTGTCATTGCCCGAGGTATCGCACAAAACGACGAACTGCAATATACAGACGAAGTCACCCTTGGCCGCGCCCTGGCAGGGCGAATCCCCTTCGGGAAGTAGCCGCCTCTGACAAATGCCGTAATCCCGTCATAACGTAATAACGAAATAACGAATCATCAAATAACGTCATAACGAAACATCGAAACAACGAAACCCTATGATAGTTTACATCCTGACTCTCCTTTGCTCCGCCTGCATCCTGCTGGCAGCCTTCTTTGCCATCCGCTACAGAAAGGTGAATGCCTACCTCCGTATGGCGGCAATTGCCCTCTCGGCAATCTTTGTGCTGGTGCTCTACTTCAAATTCGACAACACGTCGCAGCTCTGGGGTCTTTGCATCCTTGCCGTAGCATTCCTGTTTCCATTAGTTGACGCCAAGCGCAATGTTAAAGAGCAGTAAGCTGAAACTGAGAGCTGTCGAGCCGGAGGATCTCGACTTGATGTATCTCATTGAGAACGACACCGAGCTGTGGCGTTGCGGACAGGCTTCCGTGCCTTTCTCGCATTATGCCCTCAAGCAGTACATCGCCGAGAGCACGAATGACTTCTTCCACGACCGCCAGCTGCGGCTTGTCATTGAGAAGGCCGATGGCGTGAGCGTGGGCTTTGTTGACTTGCAGAACTACAATCCTCAGCACCATCGTGCCGAGGTTGGAATTGTTGTTGTGCCGGAGCAGCAGCGCCAGGGCTTGGCAACAGAAGCACTTCGACTGCTTGCTGGCTATGTTTCCGTTCATCTTGGCATCCATCAGCTCTATGCCCTTGTGCCCGAGGACAATGTTGCCTCGGCAGCCCTTTTCGAGAAGTGTGGCTATAAAAAGACTGCCACCCTGCAGGACTGGTTAAGCTGTCCCAAAGGATGGCAGTCGGTGGTAGTCTATCAGAAGATTACTTGAAGTAGCGCTTCAGCAGGCCAGCAAAGCCGGCACCGTGGCGTGCCTCGTCCTTTGCCATTTCGTGAACGGTGTCGTGGATGGCATCAAAGCCTGCAGCCTTGGCATTCTTGGCGATACGGAACTTGTCCTCGCAAGCACCAGCCTCGGCAGCGGCACGCTTCTCCAGATTGGTCTTGGTGTCCCATACGCATTCGCCCAGCAGCTCTGCAAAGCGGCTTGCATGGTCGGCCTCCTCGAAAGCATAGCGCTTGAAGGCTTCGGCGATTTCGGGATAACCCTCGCGGTCAGCCTGACGAGCCATTGCCAGATACATGCCGACCTCGCTGCACTCACCGTTGAAGTGGTTGCGCAGGTCATTAATCATCTCTTCGCTGACACCCTCGGGCTTGCCGTCGCCAATACGATGAACGGTAGCATAAGTGGTCTCACCTTCGTCCTTCAGTTCAGAGAACTTCGAGGCGGGAGCCTTACAGAGTGGGCACTGTTCGGGAGCAGCATCGCCTTCGTAGATATATCCACAAACGGCGCAAATGAATTTCTTCTTCATAGTAATGGTTATTGGTTATAGGTTATAGATTATTGAATATGGGTTATTGAAGCTTGTTATCACTATATTTTGGTACAAAGATAGACAAATTCTTCAAACAATGAATGTTTTTTACCGATTATTTATTATCCTTTAACTATTTTTTCGTAACTTTGCAGGCGCAAAAGCCTCAATAACCAATAACCCATATTCAATAACCTATAACCTATAACCATTCAAACGCGATAGTAGCTCAGTTGGTAGAGCTTCGGCTTCCCAAGCCGAAGGTCGCGGGTTCGAGCCCCGTCTATCGCTCTTCCCTCGAATGTTATTTCAAGCGCTCATTTATATCATTCTCGCAGCCTTGGACTTCGTGCCCATGCCTTTCCCTGCGCGAATGATATTCCCCCTTGCCTGGCTCACAATATGTGCCCTTTACAAGAGGCAATGGGCTTTGGCGGCGGCGCTTTTCTTCTCTTTCTTGGGCGACGTAATGGGGTGGCAGAATGAACTTATCCCTCAGATTGGCTTCTTCGCCCTTGCCCAAATCCTATACATTATTATATTCTCTCTGCTGATGCCGCCAAGGACGACTTGGTCCAAGCCTGTTCAGTTAAGCCTTCTGGCTCTTGTTGCGTCGGTATATGCGACAGCTGTGTTTTGGATATTCCCACGGGTTGAGGACAGCTTCATCGTGTGTGGAATAGCCGTCTATGCCCTGTTGTTGCTGGGGATGTTCTTTGCTGCGGCACGTCACAGAAATGTCTTCCTGATTATCGGAGCCACGCTGTTTGTCGTCTCGGACTTCGTTTTGGGCACTCACTTGTTTGTGGAGCGTCTTCCGCACTCCAAGCTGTGCATCATGATTCCCTATTATCTGGGACAGCTTCTGCTATATTGCGGCACGCTAAGACTCGCGGCTCTTACTTCTTGTTCATGTAGTTGTAGTAGCCGATGCCGCGACGGACGTTCTCAATGACGGCTTCGGACGAGATGGTGGCTCCCGTGACTACATCCACCTTTTGCTTCTCTGCTGTCTTGACGGACAGACCGTTCCACTTCTTCATCAGCCCTTTCACGACCATATCGAAGTACTTTGGCGTCTCTTCGTTCTCGAGAGCCTCGACCTTCAGCACCTTGCCTGCTTTGATATAGACCTTTACGGGTGTGCAGCCCACATAGCCTTCTATGTCCGTTGCAAGCGAGGTGGTGTTGATGACGGTTACGTCTTTCTCCTTCGTCATAACAGGGTCGTCCGTCGTCTGACTTGTCAGTAGGAGGATGGCACCAATCAGGGCAAAAGATTTTAATACTATTGTCTGTTTCATTCTTTCATTTTTTCAATCTTTCATTTTTCAGCTTCGCTTCTTCCGGGTCATCTCTACGAGTCTGTTCATGTGCGTAGAGATGGGCAACTGCTGAGGACACTTCTTCAGACACTCGCCGCAGTCCTGACACCTGTTGGCTCTGGCTTTGTCGGGAATGGCGGTACGATAGGCTTCCAGATAAGCCAGCCTCTTCTCTTCAAAGTCGGGAGCTGAGCTGTCGGGCAGAGGCAGCTGGCCTTCAACCATAGCCTTGTTGTAGAAGGCAAAGTTGCCAGGAATATCCACGCCGTACTTGCAGGGCATACAGTAGGCACAAGTGGTGCAGCCGATGGTGTCGAGTCCCGACATCTTGTCGGCGATACGTGCCAGCAGCTCGTTATCTACGGTAGTACAAGGTTCGAGGGGCGAGAAGGTTGCAACATTCTCTTGAAGATGGTCCATTCGGTTCATGCCGCTTAGAACGGTCAGCACTTCCGGATGGGAGCCTACCCAGCGGAAAGCCCAGCGTGCCGGCGTATCGTCCTTGCGGGCGCGGGCCAACTGTTCGCGAATGTCGTCCTGGATATTTGTAAGTCCACCGCCGCGCAGCGGTTCCATGATGACTGCCTGGATGCCCAACTTTTCGAGCCTGCCGTAGAGATACTCGGCATTAGCGTCGCCGCGACGGCGTCCGCTTCGCTTCTGTGCATAGCGCCAGTCGAGGTAGTTCATCTGTATCTGCACGAAGTCCCAATGGTACTTGTCGTTGTTGTCGAGCAGCCAGTCGAAGACCTTCACGTCGCCGTGATAGCTGAAGCCGAGGTGCCGGATGCGACCCGCCTTGCGCTCTTCTAGGAGGAAGTCCAGCAAGCCGTTGTCGATGAAGCGTCCCCTGAGGTTGTCCAAACCGCCTCCGCCTACGCTGTGCAGCAGGTAGTAGTCGATGTAGTCCACTTGCAGCTTGCGGAACGAGTTCTCGTACATCTCCTTCGACTTCTCAAAGCTCCACAGGCTTTCGTTCTGGTTGGACATCTTCGTAGCCACATAATAGCTGTCGCGAGGGTGGCGGCTCAGCGCCAAGCCCGTCTGCGTCTCGTTCTGCCCGCCGCTGTACATGGGCGCAGTGTCGAAGTAGTTGATGCCGTGAGCCAAAGCGTAATCCACCAGCTCGTTCACCCTCTCCTGTTCGCGCGGCAGACGCATCATACCGAAGCCAAGCAGAGAAATCTTCTCGCCAGTGCCTTTCTGCGTGCGGTAGGTCATTTTCTGCGTCTCGGGATCATCCTCCTCCAGAGCGTTCAAGGCCGTTCTGGGCGAAGCCATCACCTGCAAAGGCCCGATTGTCATCAGCGACAGAGCCGTTGCCGAACCGAGTCCCAGTCGCTCCAGGAACTGGCGGCGATTCATCTCCTGTTGATGCTTGCAATTCTTTTTCATGTTGCCTTCATTTATACTATAAATTTGACACGCGCGCGAGTGAAAGGTTTAATCACAGACAAAAAGTTTTACAAACTGCCATTCGCGACGGAGGCGCTTCCCGATTCGCCTTCGGCCCTCCATCGTAATCGTAGATTACTCCCCTCATCAGGCACCGATTGCCAAAGGGCTCCTCTAAAGGCCTTCTTCGTCCCTTTGGGCAGCCGCAGCATAAAGACCGGACGGAGCAGCGAGAGCCATCCGAACTTGTTCGAAGATGGCCGAGTCGTGACGGACGAAGACAAAGTCAGAGTCTGCGAAGACCTTCGACAGCCTTCCTGGAGTCTCTGGCAAGGGGCGAAGGCATTTTTTTTGATAAACTTTTGGCATTTCAGCTTTTTTTCGTAACTTTGTAGCTGAAACCGCAAGGAAAGCAAGAAGTATTGCTCGATAGGCTCTTAATCATCAATGATAAATTCCACTGACCTATAATCAAAAGTAATGAATATGAAACATTTTTTCGTAATGCTGTTGTTCGCCTACGCTGGAGCCGTTTTTTCTCAAGATGTGATTGTTAAAAAAGATGGAAGTACAATCATCTCGAAGGTTCTTGAGATTGACAAGAATACTGTCAAGTACAAGAAGTTTTCTAATCTTGAAGGGCCGACTTATTCCATTGACGTTGCAGAACTGTCTTCTGTGAACTATGCAAACGGGGAACGGGATGTTTTTCCTGATGTAAACGGAAACACAGGGAACACATCACAAACAACTCCGACTGGAACATCCGAAGCCTCCTTGCAGAAGAATATGGATTACCTGAACTCATATAACAGTTATTCCGTCAATTACAGAAGCGACAAAGTGGGTGGAGCTGCAAAACGTGCGTTTTATACATTGGCAATCACCGATAACTCTGTTGTTATGAACGACGATTTGTCTTGCTCTGTTTCAATAGGGCAAGTGAATATGGGAGGTGCAAGGGGGGCTTCCACTCAGGTGCAATTCTCCAAAGGTTTCAGCAAGGGGTTAGGCTATTACCATTTCACAAACCAGGCATTGCAGATTACTCTCACAAACAACACAAAAAAAACAATTTACATTGATTTGGCCAACTCCTTTTATCGCCGCGGGCTGGAGGCTTCTCCATATTACATTCCTCAGGCTTCTTCAACCATGCAGTCTTCAACTATGGGCGTAAGTGTTGGGATTCCCACGTTCTTTGGTTCGGTAGGAGTAGGCTCTTCGAATACTCATGCTGTATCAGTCACGACCTATACACAACGCATTATTGCTATACCCCCGCAGTCTGTAAAATCGCTGGAACCTGAAATGCTGTTCCCTAAAGATTATGAGGGCACAGAAGGGTTAACTGTTAATTTCACTACTTCCAGAATGGCATATTTTCCCGTCGTTAATATCGGAAACGCCCAGATGCTCAACGGGGAAGTCATTACGTTCTCCAACGCGAACAGTCCCATAAAAATCGGAGCATATATAACTTATGCCTTCGACGAAAATATGTCTGCTACAAACAATCTGTCGATAGATATGTACGCTCGTGAGATGATAGGGTTCCCTTATCCTTCTGGCGCTGCGGCATTTTGTGCAAATGCAGAGAAGTTTATTGAGATAAAAGGAAATCCATTGAGTTTTATAACGGTCATTGATGACGGTTCTGGGAAGAATGGTGTTATGAACATTTTGAAATAACAATGGATAGGGGAGTCCTACCTACTCGTGGCATAGAAACTGCCAAAAGCAATATGGCAGAAGCAATAACAGTATAATCATAAACGAACATATTATGCAAGGCAACTTTTCTTACTACAATCCCACCAAGCTGTATTTTGGTGATGAGTCTTTGAACTTCCTCAAGGACGAGCTGAAGGGCTACGGCCCAGTGGTGCTGCTGAACTACGGCAGCGGCAGCGTGAAGCGCAACGGCATCTACGACCAGGTGGTCGCCATTCTGAAGGAGGCTGGCAAGACCATTGTGGAGAACCCGGGCGTAATGACCAATCCGACGTTGGAGAAACTGAACGAGGGCGTGAAGATTGCCCGCGAGAACGAAGTGGATTTGATTCTCGCCCTGGGCGGCGGCAGCGTGTGCGACTACTCGAAGGCTGTGGCTGCATCGGTCTATTACGAGGGCGACTACTGGGACAAGTTCTGGTTGAAGCAGGAACAACCCGACGCTGACCAGAGGCTGCTGCCCGTGGGTTGTGTGTTGACGATGGCAGGCACTGGCTCGGAGATGAATGCAGGAACGGTGATTACCGACGCAGAGCATACGTTCAAGGTGGGTCACGTGTTCGACAGCCGACTGATGCCGAAGTTCTCCATCCTGAACCCGAAGTTCACAATGACCGTCCCCGACAACCAGATGAAGGCTGGCATCTACGATATCATGAACCACATCATGGAGCAGTATTTCTCTGACTTTGACGATAATACAAGCGATTACCTCGCGGAAGGCTTGATGCGCTCTGTCATCCACAGCAGTCGTATTGCCGTGAAGAATCCGCAGGACTACGAGGCCCGTTCGAACATCATGTGGACGGCAACTTGGGCGCTGAACACCCTCATCGGACTGGGCAAGCAGCAGGACTGGATGGTACACATGATTGGTCACAGCGTAGGTGCCTGGACGCACGCTCCTCACGGCTACGCGCTGGCTTCTGTCTCGATGGCTTACTATCGTCGTGCCATGAAGAACGGTCTGCCAAAGTTCGCCCGTTTTGCCCATAACGTATGGGACATTCCGACAGAGGGCAAGACCGAGCACGAACTCGCCGAGGCAGGTCTCGGAGCCTTGAAGGACTGGATGCTGGAGATTGGTCTGCCGCTGACCATCAGTGAGCTGGGAGCAACCAACGAGATGATTGCCGGTATCACCGAAACCACCGTCGTCTATCCCGCAGGCTATCTGAACCTGACGAAAGCGGACATTACAGAAATCCTGAAGGAGAGTATGTAGATGAGATGAAACACCCTTGGTAACCTAAAACGAGGCAATAACGATGAAGAAGACATTTCTTTCAGCAGTTCTGATGGCTCTCGCGGCCTTGACTGCAAATGCGCAGAACCCCTTTGTGCAGACTTGGTTCACAAGCGACCCGGCTCCTATGGTACACAATGGCCGTATGTATGTCTATACAGGTCACGACGAGGATGGTGCCGACTTCTTTTGGATGCAGGAATGGCGCGTCTATTCCACAGAAGATATGGTGAACTGGACAGACCACGGCTCACCTCTTGCCCTCGAGAGCTTCTCTTGGGCAGACGACCGCGCTTGGGCTTCGCAGACGGTGGAGCGTAACGGCAAGTTCTATTGGTACATCTGTGCGCACAGCAAGATATCGAACGGAATGGCTATCGGTGTGGCTGTGAGCGACTCGCCTACAGGCCCGTTCAAGGACGCCATCGGGAAGCCCCTCTTCGAGAACGGTTCGTGGGACCATATCGACCCGACCGTGCTTATCGACGACGACGGGCAGGCGTGGCTGATGTGGGGCAATCCCCAATGCTACTACCTGAAGCTGAACGAAGATATGATTTCGTATAGCGGCGAGCTTGGGCGTTTGGAAATGACAGAAGAGGCCTTCGGCGGCCCTATGATGAGCAAGCGCGAGAAGGGGAAGGAGTACAAGGATTCGTATGTCGAAGGCCCGTGGCTCACCAAACGTAACGGCGTATATCAGCTACTTTATGCAGCCGGAGGCGTCCCCGAGCACATCAGCTACAGCACGGCTCCCTCGCCTACAGGTCCGTGGAAGTATGCAGGGCAGATTATGCCGCTTTGCGATACGAAATCTTTCACGAATCATTGCGGCGTGGCTGACTACAAAGGTCACAGCTACTTCTTTTACCATTCGGGCAAATTGCCCAAGGGCGGCGGCTTCGGGCGAAGTGTTTGTGTGGAGGAGTTCAAGTATAATGCCGACGGCAGCTTCCCTACAATTATGCCTACGGACGAAGGCGTGAAGCCCATCGAGACCTTTAATCCTTATCGAAAGGTTGAGGCTGAGACGATGGCTTTCTCGCGTGGCGTGAAGACCGAGCAAAATGACGAGATTGGCGTTTATGTGAGTGAGATTCATAACGGCGACTTCATCAAGCTGCAGAATGTGAAGTTCGATGGAAATGTACCCAAGCAGTTCACGGCAAGAGTGGCAAGCGGCTTGCGTGGCGGACAGATAGAAGTGCGCTTGGACAGCCTCAAGGGAGAGCTTCTTGCCCGTTTGGAAGTGCCTGGCACAGGAGGCTGGGAGAAGTGGCAGACACTTACGACCGACTTCCTGCAACAGGCTACAGGCACTCACGACATCTTCTTTGCTTTTACTGGTCGCAAAGGCCCGAAACTCTTCAACTTCGATTGGTGGAGCCTCATGGCGGACAATTCCCCCTCGCCCACGGGAGAGGGGTCAGGGGAGAGGCTGTTGGTGGTGGAAGAAGGCGGTTTGGGCGATTACAAAGCCATTATGAAGGAAGAGGCAGGCCTCGAGGCTCATACCGTATTTGTGCCGCAAGACCTTTCTGCTTTCAGCAAGAAGAATCCTTTGCCCGTGCTTGTTTGGGGCAATGGCGCCTGCACTAACTCGCCTTGGGAGCACTTCAAGTTCCTCAACGAGATTGCCTCTCACGGCTATCTTGTCGTGGCAACTGGTTTCATTCCTGTGGAGGAGAAACCCTATCAAGGCCCGATGTCCACAACACAGCAACAGATAGAAAGTATCGATTGGGCTATCAGTCAGAACGCCGACCCGTCTTCACCTTATTATGAAAAAATAGATGTGAAGAACATTTGTGCGGCAGGAATGTCGTGCGGCGGCTTGCAGACTCTCTATAACTGTGCCGACCCACGCATCAAGACGATGATGATTTGCAACAGCGGTCTCTTCAAGGAGAGCAACCGAGGACAGGCAAAGGGCGGAATGCCGATGCCCGAGAAGGCGAAGCTGAAAGAGATTCACACGCCCGTCATCTATATTCTTGGCGGCAAGGAGGATATTGCCTACGAGAACGGTATGGACGACTTCCACAAGATAAACCATGTGCCAGCCTGTGCAGCGAATTACCCTGTTGGTCACGGCGGCACCTATCGTCAGCCTCATGGCGGCGAGTTTACCGTAGTGGCGCTTGCTTGGCTCGACTGGCAATTGAAGGGCGACAAGCAGGCTGCCAAGATGTTCAAAGGCAAGGACTGCCTCCTCTCCAAACGCGAAGGCTGGACGATTGAGAAGAATGAGAGAATGAAGTAATGAAAGAATGAAAAGGTAAAATAATCGTGAAGAAGTTATTGGTTTTATTGATAGGGCTTTGTGTCGCTTGTGTGGGCTTTGCACAAACGATGGTTTCGCCCAATGGGAACATCTCGCTGGTGGGCAGCGGGAAAGGCTATTTGCTCTCTTATCAGCAGCATTCGGTACTGGAGATTCCTTCGTTTGGCTATGGCGCTTCTGTGCAGAAGACAGGCAAGGCTCGTCGTGTCGAAGCCGACTATCAGATGCTGACAGGAAAGAAGTTGCATTGTACCAACGAGGCAAACGAGTACCTTCTGACGCTCGACGACGGCGTTCGTATGGTCGTACGTTTATATAATGACGGTCTTGCCTTCCGTTACGAAGGTGTGAAGGAGCCTCGAAAAGAGCAGACAGCCTATCGCATTCCTGCTGGCGCAAAGCGTTGGCTGCAGAAATGGTCGGATGGCTACGAGGGCTTCTATCCCTTGGCCACAGAGGCAACTAATGGGCGTTGGGGTTATCCTGCCTTGCTGGAACCAGTCGATGGTGTCTTTGCCTTGATTTCAGAAGCGAACATTGAGCGAGGTCAGAGCGCTTCTTGCCTGTATAGCGAGGACGGCATCTACAAGGTCGTTCCCGATGAAACGATTGCAGGGAAAGAGCTTGACAGGAGTCCTTGGCGCGTCGTTATCGTAGGGACTTTGCCCGATGTTGTGGCCTCTACACTTGTGACCGATGTCTCCGACCCCAGCAAGATTGACGATACAAGCTGGATTCATCCCGGAACGGTCTCGTGGATTTATTGGGCTTACAATCACGGCTCAAACGACTACCAAATCATCAAGAAATATGTCGATATGGCTGTTGCCTTGAGGCTTCCATACGTGCTGATAGATGCCGAATGGGACGAGATGAGGGACGGCAAGACCATCGAGGACGCGGTCAACTATGCTAACTCCCAAGGCGTAAAGCCCTTGATTTGGTACAATTCTTCGGTCGGATGGATTCATGGTGCCCCTGGCCCCAAGTTCCGCCTGAACAAGCCTGAAGACCGCGAGAAGGAGTTTGCCTGGTGCGAGAGGATTGGTGTGGCTGGCGTGAAGATTGACTTCTTCTCGGGCGATAATCAGATGAACATGGACTACTGTATCGACCTTTTGGAAAGCGCAGCCAAGCATCATCTTTTGGTCAACTTCCACGGAGCAACGATTCCTCGCGGCTGGCAACGAACTTGGCCCAACCTGATGAGTACGGAAGGCGTGTATGGAGCCGAATGGTACAATAATGTGCCGACTTTCACAGATAAAGCTGCAGCCCATAATGCCACTCTGCCTTTTACACGAAACATTATCGGCCCGATGGATTACACCCCTTGTGCCTTTAGCGACTCGCAGCATCCGCACATCACTTCCCACGCTCACGAACTGGCGTTGACCGTCCTCTTTGAGAGCGGCTTGCAACATCTGGCAGACCGTCCAGAAAGTTTCTTGTCGCAACCGCACGACGTTCAGCAGTTCCTCTCATCCTTGCCCACAGTTTGGGACGAGACACGCCTCCTCTCGGGCTATCCGGGCGAATCAGTCGTGATGGCTCGTCGCAGCGGAAAGATTTGGTATGTGGCAGGCATCAATGGTACTGACGAGGAAAAGACTTTGCCTCTGCTAATTGAAAATTCAAAATTGAAAATTGAAATGGATGGCAGTTCTCAATCTTCAATCTCCAATCTTCAATCTTCAATAAAGAATCACGGCGATATCGTACTCTTTGGCGACCGCGACGAGCGTTCGTTCTTTGTGTCTTTGCAGGAAGAATTCCCCACACAAATGACCTGCCGTCCTCGTGGCGGCTTCGTGCTCGTGATACATCCCGTCAACGACCCGCTCTGTGTCAATATGCCGCTTTTCCAAACAAAATACACGGCCGACCCCTCGCCGCTTGTGGTGGGCGACACGCTCTTCCTCTACACCTCGCACGATGCTTCGCCCGAAGACATTCCCGACGAGAAGGAGAAGAACTCGGCAGGCTTCTTCATGTACGACTGGCTGCTTTGGAGTACCACCGATATGGTCAACTGGACGGAGCACGGGGCAGTGGCTTCTTTGAAGGACTTCACTTGGCGCAGCCGCGAGAACGGAGCATGGGCCATTCAAACTGTGGAACGCGACGGCAAGTACTACCTCTATGCACCCCTTCACGGACACGGAATCGGCGTGCTGGTAAGCGATTCGCCTTACGGACCTTTCCGCGACCCTTTGGGCGAGCCTCTTGTTTGGCAGAAAGAGCATTGGAACGACATTGACCCAACAGTCTTTGTCGACGACGACGGGCAGGCCTATATGTATTGGGGCAACCCCCACACCTATTGGTGCAAGTTGAACAAGGATATGATTTCTGTGGACGGTCCTATCACCCAACTGCCCCATATCCCAAACTATCAGGAAGGGCCTTGGTTCTATAAGCGGAGCCGTCACTATTATCTTGCCTTTGCCTCTACCTGTTGCCCTGAGGCTTTGGGTTATGCTATGAGCGACAGCCCTACTGGTCCGTGGGAGTGGAAGGGCTATATCATGCGTCCTACACAAAGAGACCGAGGCAATCATCCAGGCATTTGCGACTTCAAGGGACACTCCTATGTCTTTGGTCAAGACTACGACCTGATGCACCTTGACACATACGTTCATCACGAGCGTCGGAGCGTTAGTGCCAGCGAGATAACCTACCTTGCGGACGGCACCATCCCCGAGATTCCTTATTGGCTCAATCAGAAACCTTTAGAGCAACTCCACTGGCTCAACCCCTACCAGCGCGTAGAGGCAGAGACAATGGCTTGGGGTAGGGGATTGAAGAGCGCCAAGATGGGCATTCCCAACACAGGTGTGGTGAAGGAAATGCCCGTATCGCCAGGCAAGAAGAACATGTATATCTACGATATAGATAATGGTGAGTTCATCCGTCTGCGGGGCGTTGACTTTGGAAAAGGAGCCAAGCAGTTCAGCATCTCGGCAGCCGCCACAGGAACTTGCTCCGTGACCTTGCGCCTCGACTCTGTGGATGGTCCTGTGATTTGTTCTGCGAAGGTCAGCAGCACCGGTTCGCTCGACGTCTATAAGCTGTTCTCCGCCAAGGTCAAGGGTGCCAACAGCGTGCACGACCTCTATCTTTGCTTTAGCGGTGTCCAGGGCGAAGTCCGGCTGGACTATTGGCAGTTCAAATAGGAAGGTGAACACCGAGGGGAAGTTTCTGATTCCCAGATACCTGGCAGATAGTATAAAAAGTCCCTGTACTTATGGCGATAAGTACAGGGACTTATGGCAATAAGAACGTGGACTTATGACGACAAGTACAGGGACTTATGACAGAGACTGGCTTTTATTTCCCTTAACAACTATCTTTCGGTGGTATGGTTATAACTTAAGATTTAATTAGTAAAACATTATTTCCTGGCAACTCAAACATGAAACATGCCACCTTGGATTGTCAGGAATACCTCATTGTTTTATCTGTTTCCCTTTGCCCTGTTGTGTGTCTTGCAAAGCATCTGGCAGTTCTCAATGCTTGTTGCGCCGCCTTTGCTCCATGCCGAGACGTGGTCGGCATCCATTTCGGAGAGCTTCCACATCTTCTTGCGACCTGCTTCATGTCCGATGGCACAGAGCGGGCAGTTGCTTGTGTCGTGGAGTGCAGCCTCAGCCGTTTGCTTTTGATAGACTTTACGCTTGGTAGCCTCATCAAAGATGCGGATGTCAAGTAACTTTTTATCGTTGCAGCCGCCAAGGATGTACTCGAACACGCCTTTGCGGTTCTTGACGTAGGGGTCGCCATAGAGTTGCGTGACGAGTTGCTGCACTTCTTCAGGGTTGTAGGCCGTCGTATGGTAAGTCTCGTAAAGCCTGCCCCACTCCAAGCCACGCATCTCTGCTTCTGTTTCCGTAAAGACAGAACCTATCCAATCGATGACGCAGTTGAAGTACGTCTTCATCTCGCTGATGTCAGCTTTGCGTCGGTGCTGGCTCATGTAGTCCTTTACATGTCCCTTGCTTACCCATTCCAAGGCACAAGCCAGGTAGTCCTGCCTGTTGACGGCTCCGCTGATGAAGTGGCTCCACTTCTGTACGTTGGCATTCTGCGAGTTGCTGAACTCCTGCTTGGCAAGCGTGACGAACTCGCCCGAATAGACGGCATTGAGCAGTTCCTGATGGTTGAGCGGCACGCCGGCTATGTTGACGGTCTCGAACCATTTGCGTATCTCGTTCTCCGTGCCTTCGCACTCATAGACGAGGAGCGGAGTGTCGAGTATGCGTTGCTGCAGTTCGTTGGAGAGGGAAGAGAAGTACTGCGGGATGCCGTTGTCGTCGATGATGCTCAGCTTGCCGGTCACGAAACGGCCAAGCGATGTGATGCGTTGCTGGCCGTCGAGCACTTCGAAGCGGTCGCCTTCGGTCTTGTTGAAGTAGAAGATGCCGAGCGGATAGCTGTGCAGGGCTGACTGCACGACAGCCACATCCTTCTTGCCGTCGGCATAGATGTAGTTGCGCTGGTACTCTGGCTGAATGGTCAGTTTGCCTGACAACCCATAAAGTCCCTTGCCTTCCAGTTCGTTATAGACAAAGCCGTTGCAGACTTCGCCTACGGTGTAGGTTCTAAGTTTTGCTTCCATACGTTATATATGTTATTGTTTCTTGCGGATAAATATCCTTCCGTACATTCTTTTACCGTCAACATAACCTCTGCCTTTGGGAATGTTCAAGTCGTATTCGTTTCCTATTATCTCGAACTGTTCGGGGCAATACTTGTCGAGGAAGGAGACAGGGACACCCATAACTCCTTCATAATCGCTTGGTATGGCATCGGTATATGGAACTTCAATAGCATCGTAATTGTCGTAATGGTCATAGCCTGTCCTCCCCTTTATCTCTTTGTGCTTGCTGAACTTCAGGTTGTCTGCCATCGTCATCAATTGCAAAGGCTGGTGGCGACGACCATGCTCAATGTTAGTCATCCAGCAGCAATTACGGAACTTAACTAATCCTGTACTTTTATCATATACACCATTCGCATAATCCGTTTTCCCAACAATACGAAAATAAGCATTACCATTTTGGAATCCATTGCCAAGCCATAGCTTGTTCTCTTTGATAAGCGGGAACACTTCCTTATAAGTTATAGCATTCTGGTTTCCAATGATAATGAACTTCTTCTCTGCCTCTACAATCCAAGCCAAGAACTCTCGGAACAAAGAGAAAGGCGGATTGGTCACGATAATGTCCGCTTCATCTCTAAGGGCTTTTACTTCAGCGCTACGAAAGTCGCCGTCGCCTTCGAGGTATGACCATTGAAGGTCGTTGATATTGAAGCGGCCGTCACCATTGATGTCCTCATCAAGCACAAATATCTTGCCATTGGTTCGACTTTTGTCTGCATCAAAGTAAGGACTTTCGGTCTCAAAGAGCGTGGGCTGCCATTCCTTTATCTTCTTTGATTCCACTGCATAGCTTGTGCTTATCAGCTTCTTCAAGCCCAGCCGCTCAAAGTTCTGTGCAAAGTATCGTGTAAAGTTGCTCCATTCGGGGTCGTCGCAAGGAAGCAGCACCGTCTTGCCCCGAAACACATTGGGGTCGTACTCAAGGTATGCTTCCACCTCACGCTCTATGTCGTGGTACTGGGTGTAGAACTCATCGTTCTTCGCCTCTTTTGCTTTGGATAAGGTTTCTTTTGCCATAGCGATTGGTAGTTTTAAGTTCTTGCATCGACTATCAATCGCCTTTGCGCACAAAGAAAGCGTGATGCCATCCTTATGCGTTAAGCTGGGGCAAGCCTAGGAATTGGAACCCCATCCACATCTATAAGAATGCATCACGCCAAGTGGCATGAATGCATTGCTATATCGATGTGGAAGAAGATACACTATTCCTGTACCCACTATCTCTATTACTTCCGAGCGTTTCTTATTCCAAAAGAGTTTCCTAGGCTTTTTGGCTTAACGCGAAATAATAGCAAATGCTTTTCAATAAGTTTTGAAAGGTACCTCCGCTGAGGTTTGTTTGCTCCATAAAGGAACATTTATGCCCATCTGGGTACAAAGTTAGCGATTTCTTCTATACGAGCAAAGAAAATAACGGAAAAGTTTGGAGGTTATAGTAAAAACGCTTACCTTTGCAGCCAAGAACAATGGACGTGTTCCATTTATTGGGATTGGGGTGCAGCCTCGGAAAACATCATGTATCGCGTCAACGACACTTATACCGATGTTGACCATATGACAGCCGCCATCATCTTTTTCATGGAGATGTTTTCATCCTGCTCATTTGCCGAGCACTACGAATGGATTTGCGAGGCAGCTAAGCCGACAGGCATCGACACAAAGCACTTTGCTGACGCTCAACGCCAGACGGGTGACGATAACTGGTACACGCTCGACGGCCGCCGCCTCAGCAGCAGACCAACCACGAATGGCGTCTATATTCACAATCAAAAGAAAGTCGTCATAAAATAGCATTCAGCATCGTAGAGTCTTGGTATGTTAGAACACATAGCAGAATTTACAGCCTGGCCTATACTGACAGGCATCCTCATCGGTTATGTAGCCAACCGCATCATGAGCGGCGAGGGCAAAGGCTGTTGCATGAACCTCATCATGGGCATAGTCGGCAGTTATGCAGGAGCCTTCATCGCCCATTTGCTGGATATCGAGCTGCTTGGGAAGGGCTATCTCACAAACTTCGTGTTTTGTGTGGCAGGAGCCGTTACAGTACTTTGGGTATGGAAGAAAATGTTTGATTAGAGTATTATCAAATTACATTGCCTTATTATGAAATCAGTCATCATCCCTGTTTTGCTGACGTTGTCCGCAATCCTTCCCATCAATGCCTCGGCTCAGAACGACGGCTGGCATCTTGTTTGGCAAGACGAGTTTGATGCCGACGGGCGACCAGATTCAACGAAGTGGACTTACGAACACGGCTTCGAGCGTAACGAGGAATTGCAGTGGTACACCCGGGAGAACGCCTACCAGCGCGACGGACACCTCGTTATTGAAGCCCGTCCTGCCAACTTCGCCTGCCCGTCCTACAAGGAGGGAAACACCCATTGGCGCAACAACCGTCCCCGCATCCTTTGGACAAGCAGTTGTGTGAAAACACGAGGCCTCTTCTCTTTCTTGTTTGGACGTGTAGAGGTTCGTGCCCGCATCCCAGTCTGTCTGGGTGCCTGGCCTGCCATCTGGCTGCTTGGCGATAGGGGAGGGTGGCCTGGTTGTGGCGAGATAGACATGATGGAGTACTATCAATACGATGGGCGGCCGACAGTCCTTGCCAATGCCTGCTGGGCTGGTGACAAAGATACCCAATGGGACAACTCCTTCACCCCTCTCACTCACTTCACAGACCGCGACCCAGCGTGGGCAGAGCGTTTCCATGTATGGCGTATGGATTGGAACGAAAGCGCCATCCGCCTCTATCTCGACGATGAGCTGCTCAATGAAATCGACCTTAGTCTTACCGTCAACGGCAAGCTGCAAGGCACTGGTGTCAATCCTTTCCATCACCCCCAATACCTCCTGCTTAACCTCGCCTTGGACACTCGTGTAAGGCAGTACAACCCAGCCGACTTTCCCATGCGCTACGAAATAGACTATGTGCGCGTGTTCCAAAAAGAGTAATTTTTGTACCGCATAATGATTAGGAAGAAATGATGGGGAAGTGAGGATTTACCTACAATTGGGGATTGCGTGTGTTGAGGAAAAGTCGTAACTTTGCACCGCAATTAAACATTGTCACCATGAAGAGGATGAAACTTTATGAGGCTGACGACAAGATGATAGACCTCATCAGCGACAACTACAGTATGCTTCAAGGCTTGAGCGCCTTTGGCATCCGGCTTGGGTTTGGCGACAAGACTGTCAGCGAGGTAACAAGAGAGCAGGGCGTTGACTGCTACACTTTCCTGACGGTAGTCAACTTCCTGATAAATGGTTTTGCTCCAAAGGAAACGGACGATAAGATTTCCGTGGGTACGCTGCTTGCCTACTTGCGGGCTTCACACCATTATTTCCTGGACTTCCAGCTGCCCTCCATCCGCAGGAAGCTGGAGGAGTCGCTCCAGAAAGGGGATGGCCTCGCTGCGCTGATTCTGCGTCTTTACGACGAATATGCCCACGACATACAGCTCCACATGAAATACGAGGAGAAGACGTTGTTCCCGTACGTCGAGGCTCTGCTTCGCGGGGAACAGACCTCGGGCTACAATGTGGACATCTTTTCGAAGCATCACAGCGACACGACGGGCAAATTCCAGGAGCTGAAGAACATCATCATCAAGTATCTTCCCCATAACGGACTTGCCAACAATCAGCTGACGGCTACGCTCTACGACATTTACAACAACGAGGAATGGCTCTGCAATCACAGCAATGTGGAGGAAGTCCTGTTTGTCCCTGCCATTCGTATCTTAGAGCAGAGGGTGAAGGACAACGATGTCTCGGCAAGGCTTTCGAAGATGATTAAGAGTGTGGATGCAGCGGAGCCTATCTCGGAGCGCGAGAAGGAGATAATCATTTGTCTTGTTCAGGGCATGTCGAACAAGGAGATAGCGAGTCATCTGTTTATCTCCGTCAATACGGTGATTACCCACAGGCGCAACATCACCCGCAAGTTGCAGATTCACTCCCTCTCGGGTCTCACCATCTATGCCATAGCCAACAATCTGATTAACACAGAGGGATTGGATGCCCGTTGAAGGCAAACGCTTCAGACGCTTACGGTGCCTTTAATGGCAGGGTAGGGGTCGTAGTCCTCAAGGGTGAAGTCCTCGTACTGGAACTTGAAGATGTCCTTGACCTCGGGATTGATGCGCATCCGTGGCAGCTTGCGAGGTTCTCGGCTGAGTTGCAAGTGTACTTGGTCGAGGTGATTGAGGTAGATGTGTGTGTCGCCAGTCGTGTGGATGAATTCGCCCGGTTCGAGGTCACAAACCTGTGCCATCATCATGCAGAGCAGGGCGTATGAGGCGATGTTGAAGGGCACGCCAAGGAAGCAGTCGGCACTACGCTGGTAGAGTTGCAGGGAGAGTTTTCCATTTGCCACATAGAACTGGAAGAAGGCGTGGCAGGGCGGCAAGTTCATGTTCTTCAGGTCTGCCACGTTCCAAGCAGAGACGATAATGCGGCGGCAGTCCGGGTCGCGCTTGATGGTATCGACAGCCTGCTGTATCTGGTCGATGAAGCCTCCGTCGTAGTCAGGCCAGGAGCGCCACTGATAGCCGTAGATGTGTCCGAGGTCGCCTGTTTCCGGGTCTGCCCATTCGTTCCAGATGCGTACGCCTCGCTCCTGCAGCCAATGGGCGTTTGTGTTGCCTTGCAGGAACCAGAGCAATTCGTAGATGATGCTCTTCAGGTGTACCTTCTTTGTGGTGAGCAGAGGGAAGCCTTCGCTCAGGTCGAAGCGCATCTGATGTCCGAAGATGCTGATGGTGCCTGTGCCTGTGCGGTCTTCCTTCTTGACGCCTTCGTCAAGGATGCGGTGCAGCAAATCTATGTATTGTTTCATTGAGCATTGAACATTTATCATTGAACATTATGGGCGGACGTAATCCACGAAGGCGAAGCTGTGGGCGTGCTTCTCGTCGGGTTCGTGCTCTTCGTGGAAGGCAACTTCCCATTCGTCTCGATTGAAGGCAGGGAAGAAGGCGTCTGCTTCCTTGGGCGTGTCGTATACTTCTGTCAAGCAAAGGCGATTGGCAAGTGGCAAAGCTTCTGCATAGACGCTTGCTCCGCCGATGATGAAGATGTCCTCTTCTTCAGAGCAAGCGGCGAGGGCTTCAGCGAGGGAGGCAAAGGTCTCTGCTCCGGGGAAGTTCGTCTTGCTTCGCGACAGGACGATATTCCTGCGATTGGGCAGCGCGCCTTTCGGCAGACTCTCGAAGGTCTTGCGCCCCATGATAATGGTGTGCCCCGTGGTGAGTGTCTTGAAGCGTCGCAAGTCGGCAGGCAACCAGTAGAGTAATTTGCCCTCAAACCCGATGGCGTTGTTCTCGGCAATGGCGGAGATGATGTTTATCATATATTGGGGAGTTATATTTGGGAGTTATAAAGAGGAGTTATGATAAGGAGTTATGAGGGGCCGATAGTAATGGCTCATTATAACTTCCCATTTTAACTCCTCGTCATAACTCCTCATCATAACTTCTATTTATTTCAATACTCCTTTCCCTTTGAGGAACTCGCTTATTCTTTCCAGATATGTATAGCTGCCTGTGCCTGGAGACGCAGTCTTCTGGAAGCAATGATTGCGCTTTGCCAGGATGTGCAGCTCGCTCTGGATGCCCATCGCACGCATCTTTTCCCATGTCTTCACGGAGTTCATCGCTGCCCAGACATCTTCGTCGCCGTGTACGAAGAGCATCGGGACTGTCTTGAGGTCGAAGTTGAACTCCGGCACGAGCAATGCGCTGTCGTCCGTGCCGCTCGATGTGTTGTACTTCTCATCGCCGTCTGTCAGGGCGTAGGCTGGATAGATGCCGATGCCCCACTGCACATTGCAGGGCGTCTTGTCAAGGTCGTCGATGGGGAGGTAGGCTTGTTGCACGGAGGAGGTGACACCCATGAGCGTGAGGTGTCCGCCTGCGCTACTGCCCATGATGCCGATGTTGTTCGGGTCGAGGCCGTAGTCTGCTGCCTTGCTCTTGACGATGCGGATGGCTCTCTGCAAGTCCTGCCATGCCGAGATGTGCTTCTTTAAGCCTGTCTCTGGGGCAGGACGGGGCGTACGGTAGCGCATCGTCACCACAGCCATGCCGAGGCTGTTGAGGTAGCGGCGTGCGGGAGCCACCTCGAATCCGTCGGGGCCGTTGCCATTGTAGCTGCCTCCCGAGTAGATAATCTGTATGGCTGTCGTCTTGAGGTTAGCGGGGATGTGCCACTCGATGTAGGGCGTGCCCTGGTTTTCCTGCGGATAGGGCATTTTGCCGTCAGGCCAGATGTTCTCCTTGACGTACTTGGCGCGGTCGTTGTCATTGTCGTAGCGCTTCATGATTTCCTCTTCGGGAGCAAGCGGCGAGAGCAGGAGGTCCATCTGCTGCAGGAACTCTATGCCGCGCTCCAGTCCGAAGGCACCGTGTCCCTTGCCTGGGTAGAGGTGCAGCTCAGCGGGTATCTTGCGCTTGCGGAGCTGACGGAACACCATCGTAGATGCATTGGGGCTGTAGGGGTCGTTGCCGCCGTGATGCAGGCTCATGGGACAGGTCTTCTCGTCGAAGTGGAAGATGGTGTCGAGCTTGACATCGGGACCGTAGCCGAGCCGCACGTTCGGTGTGCCGCCCTCGCTGTCTGTCAGGGCGTAGGCAGGGGCGTTGACGATGGCGAAGTTCACATGGCAGGGCACATCGTCGAGCTTATCGATAGGGGCATAGGCTGGTGTCTGTGAACTGGTGGCAAGCAGCAGGGCGAGGTGCGAGCCTGCCGACATGCTGATGGTGCCTATCTTCTCGGGGTCGAAGCCACGCTTCTCTGCCTCGCTGCGCACCATGCGGACGGCTCGCTGTCCGTCCTCCCATGCCGTCTTGTAGATGGGCAGTCCTTCGGGACGTGGCGTGCGATAGACGAAGTTGACGCACTGGAAGCCAAGCTCCGTGAAGCGTTCCGTCCAGAGCTTGATGAGGCTGTTGTCGCAGGTGTTGTTGTAGCCGCCCCCCGAGATGAGAATCATGCAGCCGCCGTTGGGTGTGGCGGGCTTCTCCATCCATTCCAGATAGGGCATCCGGCTCTTGTCGGGGTTGAAGCCCGGGGCATTGACTTCCGCCGTCATTGCGGCAATCTGCTGAGGCTGCGTGTCGGGCATCTTGCCCTTCGGCCACAAGGCAACGTGCTTGCCTGCTTGCAACCCAGCTGCCATGAACACAGCTAAAATAACAAAGAGAAATCTTTTCATACGTCAAATTACTTTTTATGTTTTATTTTAACCACGGATTTATCTGATTTAACGGATTACCTTCAATTTGTCTCGGATTGAACGGATTGCCCCTCAATTTGTCTTGGCAGTTCTGGCGGATTTGCAATCCGCCAGCATTGTATATAAGCATTTGTAATGCGATAAAACAGGAGTTGCGGGATTGCAAATCCCTATATCTCATACGGTCGGATTGCAAATCCGCCCGAACGAGGGAATCCGCTTAATCCGAAAGCAATTCATGACGTTTTAATCTGTTTAATCCGTTAAATCCGTTGTTTTGATTATTTGTTTATTTCGTTGTTTTATTCATTCGTTTATATCGTGTTTTCGGCTGTTAGTGTTTGCATCCGTGCCAAGTACTTTCCGATGATGTCGAACTCGATGTTGACAATTGTGCCGGGCTTGATGGCGTGGAAGTTGGTGTTCTCGAAGGTGTAGGGGATGATGCAGACCTGGAACGTGTCTTCTGTGGGGCGGCAGACGGTGAGGCTTACGCCGTTGACTGTCACGCTGCCCTTGTCGACGGTGAAGTAGCCGTGGCGGACCATTTCCTTCGTGCATTCATATTTGAAGGTGTACTGGTGGCTGCCCTGCTGGTCTTCAACGGCGATGCAGGTGGCAGTCTGGTCGACGTGTCCCTGCACGATGTGTCCGTCCAGCCGTCCGTTCATCAGCATCGAGCGCTCCACGTTCACCTCGTCGCCCACTTTGAGCAGGCCGAGGTTGCTGCGCTCCAGTGTCTCGCGCATGGCGGTGACGGTGTAGGTGTCGTCCTTTAGACGTACGACGGTCAGGCAGACCCCGTTGTGTGCAATGCTTTGGTCGATGCTCAGTTCCTCGACGAACGGGCAGGAAAGCGTCAGGTGTACGTTGTCTTGTTCGTGCTCTATGGCGACCACTCGCGCCATACCTTCAATGATTCCGGAAAACATAGGCGTTGTATTAATTGTGTTTTCGACCACAAAGGTACAACATTTAATTCACAATTCATAATTCTTAGATGCCTTTTTGCACTAAGGTGCCTTCATACCAAATACAAAGGACAAAAAAACAGCCCCCTGCAGGAGATACTGCAAGGGGCTGTTTGCGGTTTGCACCCGTCTCATTTAAGGAAGCAGGGTGGATTGGTCGGCCATTATAATCAGGATTGACTGAGCATCGGAGATGTTAATAAAACCGTCATGGTTAACGTCTGCCTCTTCTTTGTAAATGTTATCGGCCATGAGAATCAGGACAGACTGGGCATCTGAGACATTAGTTTGGTTATCACCGTTGACATCACCCTTCAGGTTGCGTGTCAGCACTCTGCCACGGTTCATGTCGAAGGTGATGGTGTACTTCTGTGTTTCTGCCGGGTTCTTCTCGTCCCAATTCATGTACCACTTGCGGTCGGAGCCACGAATCAGGTCGCCAGTGACAACGCCGTCTTCAAGGATAAGCTTGTCCTCTTCGCTGCCATAGCGCCCTTCGTTCCATCCGCTGCGCGTTGCAGTGGAATAGGCGATAGCTCCGGTGTTGGAGCGGCAGGACATGATGGTGAAGTTAGGATGCATGCTGTTGTCGGGGTCTTGATAGAAGGTTACGACACCTTCATAGATACCGTTGCCTTTGTGTGCCAGAGGAGCCATCTCGTCGTTCTTCCAGCGGTGCTGCTCACCGTTGATGTCGATGATGGAACCAACGACATAGACGTTGTCGTGCCAGTGGTAGCTGGTGGCTTCAACCTTTGTCTCACCAGTGGCGGGATTGAAGGTGACATTGAACTCGCCCCCTATCATTTGCAGGTCGTTGCCGGCGTTTTTGGCCAGGGTGAAGGTCGTGATAGCAGGTGTCACGAACCGGTGTGCAGCCTGGTCAGCCTTGTAAACCTCGTCCATGCGGCTGATGAAGAGTCCAGCGCGTGCATCGCTGTTGGCAAGGTTGGCACGGTTCTGCACCTTGACACCGGTCGCAACGTAGGTGCCATCCTCCTGAAGCGTCATGGGATAGAGCGTGCTTCGAACATCGTAGGGAAGGTTGTTGCCTTCTGCATCGAGCAAGTCACCCTGGACATAGTAGCCGCCGCCAAGAGCCGGATTGTTGAGAACAATTTCGCGATAGTTGCGAGCCTCTTCGTCAGTAAGGTCTCCGGAGAGGTAGTGTTCATCAATCTCTTCGCATATAGTGGCAAAAGCCTCACTCAACTCAGGATTGCTCTCTGCATACTCATCAGCCTTGTTGCTGCAATACTCACTCAAGGTCAAGAGGTCTTTGTATGCATCGTAGCTGTCAGGGATGGTGTTGAACTCGTCATTGAGCAACTTGATGGCTGCCATCTTCTCTTCTGTGGAAGAAGCTGTCTCAACGCCAGCCATGAGCGTTTCGATGTTTTCAATGTGGCTCATGCTGAAGAACATGACCATTTCCTCTATCGCATGCTTGAGTGCTGCCAGGCGCTTGTTGTAGCTCTCCATCATGGCCGCAATAGCCTCTTCGCTGTACCCGCGATAGGTGAGCTTGAACTTGCCCCACATGGTCATGCCGCTCTCGTACCAGGGCTTGCCGGTGTTGCGGATGCCGAGACGTAGCTCGCCGCTCTGAACGAAACCATATACCTTATTTATATAGCGACCTCCGGCAAATGCGAAGCTGACTGCCTGACGTTGCTCGGGAACATAGCCGTCGCCTGTGTCGAAGTCCTGCGAAGAAGTGTATTCGCCGTTATGGGGAGCATCTGGGTCGCCGGAAGCATCATAGCGGCAGTTGACACCGTTGATGGCATCGGCATAAAGCACGCGGCCAGCATAGATGTTCATTATGGGCGTGTAGAAGTCGTTGATGAAGAGGTCGGCAGGCACATAGTCGTTGCCTTCCCTGTCACCCTCGCCATTGCCGCCGGGGCGGTAGAAGGCGGGTGCCTCCAGCTCGTAGATGCCGTCGGGAATGTCTGCCACGATGTACTGCGAAACGGTAAAGGCGGTGTTCCATGTACCGGCAACAGGATAGATGTCTGTGAAACCGCTGTTGGAGCTGAAGTTATAGCCGCTGGGACTTTCGTAAGTCCTTTCGGTCTCCCAGTCCTTGAAGTTGCCGTCCTCGTCGAAGGCTGCGTTCTTGATGATGTTGCTGACATCTGAGCCTTCGCTGATGCTGGTCATGATGGCATTCTCATACAAGCTCTTGGCAAACTCTATCTCTGCTGTCAGCTCTTCTTCGCTAAGCGTACGGGCATCGATGATATTCTGGTAAGTGCCGTTGGGCAGGTCATCGCTTGCCTCCTCGTCTTCGTTGAGGTACTTGTCGAGCAGGTCTGTGGCATCGCCGTTGAGGTCGTCGCGACTGGCACGTTCATCGGCAATAGCCTTAATGGCTTCCTTGAATGCCTCGTAAGCAAGGTGGCTGCTGCGGATGAGGTTTGGATTACGGCTCAGCACATCAGAGAGTGCCATAATCTCTTCAAGTGTAGAGGCGTTCTCGATAGCTTCCTTGGCATTGTTGTATGCCTCCAAGAGGGAAACCTGTGGTTCGAGGTCGTCAAGGCCTTCCTGAATTGCAGAAACCTGCTGGTCGCGGATAAGGGTGATGTCGCCATTGTCCAGCTTGTCCAGACGCCAGCTGTCCCATACTGTCCAGTTGCCATAGAGGTACATGTTGTTGTTGACGCCGATGTTGACGCTGTCCTCGATGCTCTCGATGGCAAAATAGATGGGTTCGTTCCAGTAGAGACCACGGGCGAAGTACTTGTTGCAGGCTGCCAGTGAGTTGGGAACCCAAAGGCCTTCGTTGGTCTCGTTCTCTGTCTCGTTGACGCGCTTTTCCTGAGCCTCCTCTGCAATATCCATGAAGCGGTTGGCAATCTTCTTGCCGTTAACCTCTGCAAAGTACTGGCTGCTGTGGTAGAGGAGAGCGTACTCATCGCTGAGCTTGCCGCTCTCGTAGGCTGTACCTTCGTTGTTGCTCCACTGCTCGGCGCGCGTCAAGCCTTGCAGACGCAGGCGATAGATGCCTGGCTCCAGGCCTTTGATAGTCTGGTACGTCTCGAACCAATGCGTGTTCCAGTGCTCGGCAACGCTGTTGTTGATGGCAAGGCCGCTGCCGTCGCCGGAGTTGTGGGTCGTGTAGCCGTCTGCTGTGTCGTGGTCAGCATTTGCAAAGACTTCGAGGAACGGGAAGTCGGGGTCTTGCTGGTGGCAGACCTTGCAGAAGCCGTCTGCAAACTGGTGGTCGGGTATGGTGGAGCCAGAGACGTTAGAGTAGGTAACGTCGTCGGAAACGATTGTGCCGTCGCAGCGTATTTCGGCAACGACATAAACCTGCTTGTGACCAGGCATGAAGGTGGGGAACTCGTCCTCGCCAAGCGTCTGATACCAAGTGATGTTCTCTTGATTGCCGTTCAGCTTATAGCAGAGAGCACCGTTTTCCAATTCCTCATAGTCAATGACGGTTGCCTGTAGCGGTGTGCCGTTCACGCTGTAGCAGTTGGTGAAGGTGGCATTGTCGAAGCGAGCCAAGTACTTGTCGTCGTTCTGCACGCCGCTGACGGTTGCACTCGACCAGCAGTTGGTGATGACAGCCCCGTCGCCACCGAGCCATGCGCTCAATGCGCCGTTCTCCATCACTTCATAACCGGAAATGAAACCAGTAGAGTAGCAGTTGGTCATGTAGATGATGGCCTGTGAGCCTGTGTTGCAGCCCAGGATACCACCGGCACCAGCCCTCTGACAGCTGACGTCGCCCTCAAATCCGAGGTTCTCCAGATAGATGTTGCCCGGAGCTGTGGAGCCACCGATGAGACCGGCATTGCCGTGTGCACTGATAAGGCAGGTGGCATCGCCGCGAAGGTTTTTGACTGTGGCACCGCCATTGAGGAAGTTGATGAAGCCAACCCAGTCCTCCTCGGTGCGCCAGCTCATGTCCATGTTGCTGATTGTGTGGAAGCCGCCGTCGAAGATGCCCTTGAAGCCGTGGTCGCGGTCACCGATACCGGCAAAGTTGGGATAGTCCGTGAAGTCGAGATCGCAGTTCAGCTTGGCATTCACCTCGACATTTCCAGCCTTGACGAACTCACCGAACCAGCATACATCGAGCACGCTGTTCAGCTGATAGAAGCCTTCTGCGTCCTTTTGGCAGAAGTCGTCGCTGATTTGTCCGCAGTTGATGCAATGGAAGTCGCCCTCTTCGTATTCATGAGGCGGACGGACAGGTTCGACAGGGTCGTTCGTATAGGTGCCGCCCTCGACAGGAGTGCCGTCGCAAAGCAACTCACCTTGTATATAGACTTGCTTGCTGGTGCTGAAAGGCATGGGATATTCATCAACGCCAAGCGTCTGCCAATAGACTATCGAGCCTGCCTTCTGGTTGATGATATAGGTCAACTTGCCGTTGAGAACATCATCGGCAGTCAGCTCATAGTCAACGAATTGGAAAGCATCTTCCATGCCGCTGAGGTCATAGCAGTTGACGCCTGTTCCGTCGCTGTTGGAGTGGCGGAATACGCCGCGTCCGTTGGCGTCCATGCCGTAGCCACCGTTCCCATCAGTAACCTCGCCGATGTTGATACAGTTGGTGACGCGCGTGTTGCCGTTGTCGCCCAACCATGAGGCAATACCGGCACCTTCGTGGTTGCTGGCGGTAGAGGTAATCTTACCGACATTGACGCAGTTGGTAATCTTCCAGATAGGATGACTGCTATGACTGCCGCCAACGATTCCGGCCACGTTGTTGGTAGGCGAAATGACTTCAGCCTCGTTCACGCAGTTGATAATGTTAATCTCCATCGCATTATTTTGACCTGCACCCGTGATTCCACCGGTGCGCATGCCGCCTGTGATGGAGCAGCTCCTGTCGATGATGAGGTTCTTGATGACCGTACCCAAGCCGCGCGTGTTGGGATTGCCGCGCAGGGAACCGAAGAAGCCCTGCATCTCACTGTCGGGACGATCGATAATCATGTTCTTGATGCGGAAGCCCTGACCGTCGAACGTCGCATTGTACTTGCGCCCATTGGTGGGGCCGATGGGGCTGTGCAGGTTAACGACATTCTCGAAGTCAATGTCGTTCATCAACTTGCAGTCCAAGTCGATGTTGTTGTCAGCGACTTGTTGCGAAATCCATTCCACATTGCCCACGTTGTAGAGCATGTAGAAACCATCTGCATCCTGCTGGGGACGCTGGAAGTGAGCATCGCATTCATCGTGCATCGTACAGATACCGTTTCTGTACTCATGCTCGTCGGCGAAAGCTGCCGTTCCTGCAAGCCACATGAGACCGAGAATGGCTAAAGCTCTGGCTTTACCGCCAGAACATAGCGGAGAAGTAATCTTTCTCATTGCATTTGTAATTATTGAATTAATAATATAAATAATGTGAATTTATCTTTTTACCTTTTGTTAAGTTTGTTACAAAAGTACACATTATTATGCAAATAAAGATAAATTCGAACAATCTGTTAAGGTTATTTAACATCGTCTGCACCTTCGGCATCATCATAGTCTGCCTTCGTGACAAAACGACTGCTGTACCTCTCATTGCTTTGTCATGACAAAGCAATTGCTTCATCATGACCAAGCAATTGCTTCATCATGACTAAGCAATCAACACAGCATGGACTGTTGCCAGACACTACAAGTAAACTCTGGAAACGAAGAAAGCGCCAGACATTGTCTGACGCTTTTCCGTTTTGTGGTGTCACCAGGAATCGA
>JAFXZK010000118.1 GCA_017541265.1 Bacteroidaceae bacterium
TCATCGGGGAAGGCAGGGAGAATGTCTTTCAGAGCAACTGCGTCATACGCAGGAGAGAGAGCGGGGTAACGCTCCTTTACGAACTCTTCATCCTCGGCGAGGATCGAGTTAGGCACATACTTCGGAGCGGCCTTCTGCAGCTTGACATAGTCATTGGCAGCAAGCTCCTTTTCTCCGAGATACGGAGTGACAGAAGCGAGAGCAATCTGCCCCTCACTTGGCTCAGATGCGACAATCTTCAGGGCACCCTCGTCGGTGCTCTCAGCGTCGATGTAGCCGTAGTCGATGGCCTCCTGGATGAAGTGACCCTCGGCCAGCGTAGAGATAGCGGCATTGAGAGTCAGAACGTCATAGTCTGGGTTGCTGGTGTCGATGGACTTGATGGTTGTCGTTTTGGCATCGTTGGAGAGATCCATCACCGTGTCGCCAACTTGGAAGTAACCATCCTTCGCAACACGCGGCTTGGTCGTGGTACCGCCAGCGAGAACCTTTGCCACCTTGACAACGGCGCAGGTCAGTCCAGCAAGAACCGCAATCCATGCACCCTTGTAGATTTTAGTACCTACAGGGAAATCCTGCACGGGCTTGAAGCCTGCTGGCAGGATGCGTCGCTCCTGGCGCCAGAAGGGATTCGGATGCTTCGTGTAGGAAGTTGAAGCGAATTCAATCATCGTTCTTAATCGGTTTTGTTGTCAGGCAATGTTTTAGCCCACGCATCGGCATCATCCTCCATTGCCTTTTGAGAGGATGATAAGATGTCTGCCTTTTCGGCTGGCATCAGTTTGTTGGTGACCAAATCCTGCTTGTACTCCTTCAACTCCTTCTCGATGTCTGCGTCATCGGCAATGCTGAAACGCTTCATGAGGAAGTCGGGGATTCCAAGCTCTTTCGCTTTCAGAGTGATGGCTGTCTGACGCTCACCCTTGGCCTTCTCAGCTTTAAGTGCAGCATTTTCATCCTGCAATGCCTTGATGGCCTCGTCGTTCTGCTTCTTGTATTTGCGGAACCACAAAGGGGGATTCTTGCCGTCATCGTTGCCCTCATCGTCGTCACCTGCTCCCTCGTCGTCATCATCCCCAGCCTTTTTGGTCGTGGTCTTAGTCTTGGGAGCCTGTTTGCGCGTCTTCCTCGTAATTTCCCCCTGGATAATCTTCGCAGTGGGAATGAGCGAATCCGCAACACTCGCGATGTCCTCGTCTGAGGCATCGTCATTCAAGCCCTCGGAAGCTGACTCGGCCAGCTCCTCGATTGCCTTGTCTGTCAATCCAAAGTCTTTACATTTGTCTTGCAGAACCTTCAAAAGTTTCTTATTCATATTGTACAAAAAAGTGATTAATCGCGGCAAATTTACACAAAATTTTCAATATAGTGCCTATAAAGCACCTAATATTTTATAAAAATATGCGCTTTTAATGCGACAATAACTCTTTAATATTGCGAATAAGGATTATTTAACTAAAAGTGCCTATCAAGCATATATAAAACACCCCGATGGAATGATGACCACCGGGGCAAAACAAACAACTTACTATGACTAACAGCAAAAAAGAAACAAAATATTTGGCTGGTTCAATAAAAATGCCTATCTTTGCAGCGGAGATTTCAAATCCACCAGGGTCTTAACGTATCGACGGGGGCATCTGCCGCTTTGTACCAAGTGCCGCTGGCTGAAATGCCGACGGGGCGAAAGACATAAAAGGGTCTTGATTCATTTCAGGAACCCTTTTATCTTTTTTAGATACCGCCCATTCCTTATGTCGGTGAACGTCAGTTCAAGCGGATCGCCATACTGATTGATAAGTTTGATGTTGCCGCATGGGAAATTCTTGCGCTTTAGGTATTCAATGGCATCCCTGAATACTCCAGCATCCATATTCTCCAGTTTGACAACAACTGTGCCTGCCTGACCGAAGCCTTCTTCGAGATTGCCGGCAAGGGTGTTGGCTTTCGTGGTGATGCAATACTTGAAGTCAGCAACCATAGGACGACCACGGAACAACACAAGCGCATCGGCACTGGTCACCCTGTCGAGTTCCGGGAGGAAGGCGACGCTCTCGCCGTTGCGATTGAGGTCTTTTGCCATTTGCTTGATTCCCTTCCATGTATCGTGCTGACTGCCTTTGTGACCAGGGAATACCACAGTTCTTGCACTCTCGACCCTTGACAGTTCCTTTGCGCGTTCATCACTTAGGATTTCCTCAAACAATCCCAACTTGTGTTTTAGGTCCTTATGTTCCTTCAACTTCTCTATGACCATAGGAGAGAATGGTTCAAAGGCCACGTAAGCAGAACGTTCACGGGGTGTCATAATCTCCGTCACCTTAGAGCCGATGTCCTTTACCATTGCCGCTGATGGGGCAGCGTTACCTACTTTCACATATTGCGGGTTATCCTTCATCCAGTACGGCAGGGTTCCTTTCTCGGCGGCTTTCTCCACACGGTCGGCATTGTCACTCATCCACTTCTTGAAGCCGCCGTGGGGTTCGGTAATCTCGCTGTCGAACTTCCACCCCTCTACGTCCTCACCATTGAGGATGGCGCGGCTGTAGGCTATGAAGGCCTCCGAGTCTGCCAGCACAGGCACGATGTAGCAGCGGCATTGAGGATGCCAACCCACAAACTTGAAATCCTTGGGGTACTTACCCGCCAACGCCTCGCACACCGAACAGGCGAAGGGGTGGTTACTACGCTTCACCTCCACGCCGATAATGAAGTCTATCTTGCTCCATCGGTCGCAGTCGGCGGCACGGTAGGCGGCATTGACCTCGGTTCGTGTCATACGCATGGCGTTCCTGTAGCTGCTTCGGTACTCACCACGTCCGGGGTGGTACGCTGCGGCCCTCTTCGACAGCTGCAAGTTTCCTTCCTCGTCACGTACCCGACGGAAAAGTCGGTCGGGCTCCAGCAGGTACTGGCGAACATGGCGCGAGACGGTGGCCGCTGAGTCACCACGCCCAAGGCTGGCAGACAGGGCCAGTTCCATTTCTTCCTTGAACTGCCCCGTGTACTTCCACACCTTCTGGGAGAGATTCAGACCGCCGTACTCACTCTTACGGCTGAAGAAAGAGTCCACCGCCTCGCGGTTGCGGGCAAACAGCCGGGCAAAGCGCCTGTCATCCCTCACATCGTTGCCCAAGGCAGCTGCAATGAGCCTGTCGGTGGCACTGTTGGCATTCCCCCACTCGGTGATGATGGCGTTCTTCACTTCGTTGTACACGGCACTATAGAGGCCACGGAGGATGGCAGCACTCTTCGCCGACATGCGCTTGCTGTCGCTGAAGCTGAATACCTCGGTGGCAGGGTCGAGGTCAGTATTGGCGGCCAGCTTGGTCAGCGCGTCGGTGGCAGCGGTGAACAGTTGGCCCACCCGCTCCACGTATGCCTCTGTACGGCCAAACAGTCCCTCGCCCATATCCTGGGCAATGATGGCCACCAGCCGCTCAATGTCGGCCCGTCGTGCCTGGATGTTCTTTTTCTTCTTACTCATCGTCTTGGTTTGAAATTGTCGCTACAGCCCTCGTGGTTCATCAGCATGGAATGGGGCTGGTGAGGGCATCGGCACATAAAGAACTCGCCCTTCACATTCTTGCAATGGAAGTCGTAAGCCTTGGCGCAGTCACGGCACAGGTGCTTTGGCTTTTCGATTTTCCCCATTACTCAGCACCTCCGAAAACGTCACCCTTCTTCTGGGTACTGGCAAAGATGTTTCGCTGCTCCTGGGCGGCTTCTTGCTTCTGCTTCCTGATGCGCTCTTTCTCCTGCACCTTATCCTTAATGAGCGGGTTCTGCTCGATGCCGCTTTCCTCGGACATGGTACCGCCGTCGATGGCCTCATTGATATTCTTGATGGTCTCGGCAATGTCCTCTCCGAAAGGCTCCTGGTAGTCGTGGTCACACTCCAGCTGGTCAAGCTTGTATTCGCTCTTGGTGATATACAGGACGTTGGCCATGATGGAGATAACAAGCGAGGCGGTTCTATCCAGCAGCTCGTCGTAGTTCTCCTTGTGCTTCGTGGCCTTGATGTCTGCAAGGAGCATCATCTGTTTAAGAGCCTTGCCCGACATCTGAGACATTCCCTTGAACTGGCTCCAGTCGATGTCCGGCGTGAACGTCTTGGTCAAGATGTGGTGGCGCAACCACTCCAGCTCGTCCTTCTTGCTCTCGTTCTGGCCGTCCCATGTGAGGAATGAGGCCATCTTGCTGACATCTTCCACGTTGTCGTTGGCAACAAGCGTCTTATTCTCCACATCCTTGTCAGGCATGGACTTCAAGAGGGCCGCTTTCAATACCAGATACGGGTCGCTGAAATAGTCGTTTGTGTCTGCCCGGCGTGAGGCCACGTATTCCTCGCGGTTTATCAGTTCCTCAACACCGTCCCATTCCTTCTTCTGCTTGAAGTAGATGACGGGGATTTTCCCGATGGGGTTGTCCTCTTCCTCCACCTCCCATCCGAACGTTCCACGCTGGCAATGGTAGATGGTCTCGTCTGTGAAGATGTCGAGGTGATAGGTCGTCTTTCCGGCCACGTCCTTTGAGTAGTGGCCCCATGCGAAGGTGATAAGGTTCTCGTACACGTCCCAGCGGGTGTAAATCTCGTCACCCTTGGAGCGGGCGAGGACGCGAATCTGGCAGTCCGGCTCATTCTTCTTGTTGCGGTACACACGGAAGAGCATAGCGGATTCCGTCTCGCTTCCTGCCAGTCGCTTGCACTGTCTTATCTTGCTGTTGAAGTGCATCTTCTTCAGCAAGTCGGTGTAAGCCTGGAATCCTGCGTCGGCACCCTCGCTCTTCTGCTTCCACTTCACGGGCTGGCCGAAGAGGAACACAAGGGAAATCTCATTGATGTACACAGGATAGCCGACGGGCAGTTTCCATCGTGTAAGCGTGCCCTTGCGCTGGCCTTTAAGGTCTTTCAGCACCTTATCCTTGCGCTCCATAATGAGGTGCGTCTTCGGATCGTACTCCTTCATGGCTTCCTCGGCCTCTAACTGGTGGGAGTCAAGCAGACTCATAACTCTGGTGATGTCTTTGGCGGCGATGAGCTGCTCAAAGTCCTGGTTCCTGCCTACGGTGGCATTGAACAGGTTGGTAATCGAAGTGATAATTGACATGACTTTACTTTTATTGGTTACTACTATATTGCTAACATTGAACCGACATACTCAGGCACCTCGAAGCTGTCATCTACGAAATAGTTGATGGCATAGCCCAGTATATCGACATATTCATCATGGGTCTTGGCCGGGAAGCCGCAAACCTCGTCTATAAATTCCTCGTTCCAGTCACCTTCCACCAGATACACGCGGCCACACTCAACCTTCGGGGCCACAGCATAGAGGCGCGTGTCTTTCGGATCAGTAGGCGACGGTGTGTAGGTGACATTGAGCGAACTCGACTCCTGCAGCTGCTGGCACACGCTCACACCGTTGGCTTTCGGCTCGATGCGCAGCGTGCTCTCTCCGCTGGCATCGTTAGCGGCCATGAAGTCCGGAAGATAGCGTATGAGGTCGGGAAACTCCTTGTAAACCTTCTGTGCGCAGGTGATGTAGATGTTATTCCGTATCTTGCAGGCCCCGATGATGCCGCTGGGGTCGTTGTCGCTCTTCTGCTTCTTGTTGTAGGCGGTATCGAGGAAGAAGTGAATCGGCTCA
>JAFXZK010000010.1 GCA_017541265.1 Bacteroidaceae bacterium
CGCCGCATGGCTACGACTTCCAGCGTCTTGGCATCCGAATAGTCGCTCTTGTATGCACGTTGCACCTCGAAATAGTCGCTTTCCATAAGGTCTTGTGCCGATGAGTGGCGCACTGCCCAGCTGATGGTGTTGGCGCCGGTGAGGCTGCCCGATTCGTCTTTTTCCTCTTGGGCTTCCAAGTCGTAGATGCGATGATAGGCGGGGATGTTGGTGGGCGTTGATGTTATGCGGGTCTTCGTGCCAAGCGATTCGTCGCGGAAGACGGTAAATTCGGCCGTGACGTTCGACTGCACGGTGTCTGCAGTATTGACATAGATGCTGCCCGAGCGCGAGGACGTTTTTATCTCACGCATCGGATCGAGAGAGGTGGTGTAGTTAATGGGGGTCTGGAACGTGACGTATGGCATTGCCGCCAGCCCATAGCCCGCGTTGCCGTCTTCGTTGATGACGTAGAGGTAGGGCGAATAGAGTTGCGGGGCTTGCAGGTTGTTGCCTCCAGTGAATATCGTGGGGAACTCGAAGTCCTTCTTATAAACGAGACTCTCGTTGCTGTACTTGTTGATTTCCAAGTGCATGCCTAGCGTGAAGTCCTTGCCGGTGAGGCTTTCGGGTGGATACCAATCGAACTCCAAAGTGGTGAGCTGCGAGCAGTCATCTACCTCGCCTTGTTTCACCACGAACTTCTTCCAGCCTTCCGATTCGTTCACTTGCTGACGGACGCCATCATAGGTGTTGGTGATGATGATGTTTCCTCTGCCGGGCGTGATGAAGACTTCTCCACTTCCCTTGCCGTTGTTGACATCGTTTTCTCCCTTTTGGTCGGCCTTGAACCAGACAGCAAACCATACGTCGCTGCTCCCCTTGAACTTGAAATACAGGTAGCTGTTGTTAGTGATGTAGTAGTTGTTGACGCGTCCGTATGCCCAGAGAGGCACTTTCACATGTATGGCCTCCGGGCCAACAGAATAGAGTGAATAGTGACTTTGAATTTCAAGATAGTCGTTAGCCCGTGTTGTGGCTGTGGCAGCCATGAACAGTGAAAGGATGGCGACAAATACTTTCACGATGTAGGGATGGTTGTCTTTCATTGGAGTTAAGGTATTAAAGCCCCCTCCCAACCTATGGGAGAGGGCCTGATAGTCATCTTTTATTACTTATTTCATTTTGTCGGCGAGCACCTTCATCCAGTAGCCGCCGATGACGCTGCGGGCCTTGAAGCCAATCATGCTGCCGGTCTTGGTGTCGTGCCAGTCGCTGATGGGTACACGGCTCGGGGTCTCGTTGATGTACTTGTAGAGCGGTGCAACGAAGGCTTGGAAGTCCTCGTCTGTATCGGCCATTGCTGCGGACCACATAATCCAGTCGCTCTTCGTGTAGTCTTTGCGGACATCGAGCGGCAAGCCGTACTTGTTCTGCTTTTTGAGGTAGTACTTCACTTCGGTCTGCATGGCACCATTGGGGATGATGTTGGTCTTCCAGAGTTTGTCCCAAACCATGTTGTACTTCTGGCTCCATGTGTCGGCACCTGCACCGTAGGCGAGTTCGTAGTGGTCGCCCACCTTTGTTTCCTTTTCCCAAGCGGCAGCCATTTCCTTAGCTTTGGCATTGTACTTGCTGTAAACGTCGTTCAAGCCCTTCATCTTAGCAATCTCAGCGTATCCTTCGATGCCCATGATGGCCTTGATGGCGAGGTTGCAGTTGCCAGCCCAGTGTCCAGCGAAGTCGTCGGTGCAGAGCTGGTTGGCGGGATGCAAACCATTCTCCACGAGGTAGTCTGCCCAGATGGTCATAATGTCCCAATACTTCTCGACGTAAGCCGTGCTCTTCTCCAACATGCAGATGGTAGCGGCGAGGGTTATCATGTTGCCAGCTTCCTCAAGTGGCATGTCGCCACCATACACCTGACCATTGGCGCGGGGGTATGTGCCGAGGTCGTGTGCCGCAAAGGGCTTTGTCCAGCGACCCGAGAGGCTGTAGTCGAAGATGGAGGTCATCATGGCCTTCTGTAGTCCAGGGTTATAGACGAGGAAGAGCGGAGCTTCGGGGTAGGTGAGGTCAACGGTGTTGACGCAGCCGTTCGAGTTGTTCTCCTTCGAGAACCAGAGCAGGTTGCCGTCCTTGTCTTCGAAGAGCTTGTGGGCAGCCATCACATGACGGTAGGAACCAGAGAGTATCTCGGCATATTCCTTGCCGCCTGCCTTCATACCATCATCATAGATCATCTTGTCGAAAGCACGGCATTTCTGCATGATGCTGGCGTAGTTGCTTTCCAGAGCCTTGAATGCCTGGCAGAGCGTAACCTTGCCGCCGTGTGCCCAGTAGCCTTTGTAGCGATGGTAGAAGTACTCGATGTCCTCAATCTCGTCGTAGCCCATCATCATGAAGCTGCTGGCTGTCTCTACGGAACCGAAATTGTGGGTGTAGGCAAGGGTGCGGCCTTCATCTTCTATAGCGACTTCGCCATTGATGGCGGGCAGGTAGAAGTAGCCCCAGTCGATGCAGATGTGGTCGCCCACCTTGGCGAGGATGGGCTGTTCAATAGTGCCGGTGCGGACGTACTTCACGCCGTCCTCTTCTCCCATCGTGGTTGTGGTGGGCTGCTTGGCTTTGTTGACGGCAATCAGGCGGCTTGCGCCGAAATAAATCTGCACGTCGTGCTTCTTGCCGTCGGTTGCCCTAACCTGATAGGATACATAGTTGATGGGCATGGAGATGAGGTCGAGGTCGTCGATGAGCATGGGTGCGGTGAAGACGAGGTCGAGTTCAACAGGACCGCACGCGAAGGTGTAGTAGGTGTTCGTGGCAAGCACATCAACGCTCTTCTGCTCGGCAAGCTTCACGTCCGGACCTTTGGGCTTGACGTTCTTGAAGAGGCCGAAGTCGGCGTAGGCACCGCCCGTCGTGTTGTGGCAGTGAGCGGCAATCGTGTTGCTGCCGCTGTGCAGGAGGCTCTTCATGTCAGCATCCATGTGGAGCACCACGCCGTTCACCCAAGTCTCGCCCGTGTCGGCAACCTTGGTACCGTTGACGTAAAGCTCGAACACATCGTCGTGGCTGTACTGGAGGTAGAGGTCTTCGTTGAGGTCTGCATCGCTGAGGCTGACGTCACGACGGATGTAGATGTCGCTGCCCTGCCGTCCCCAGCGGCTGCGGATGTTGTCGCCCTCGCTGCCCCAAGCGGCCTTTTCCGTGCCCCAGGAGCTGTCGTCGTAGGTGGAAGCCGTCCAGCCCTCGCCGTTCTGCGTGTCGCGGTTCACTTTGCCTTCCCATGCCTCTTCGTCGGACATTGGGGCAATGGCGGAGAGGATGTACTCCTGCTGTGCGCCCATGAAGCGGTAGGGGATGCCGTCCACGGTGAGCAGTCCGAGGATGGGCTTCTCGTCGTTCGTCCAGTGGCGTGTCGTGCCATCGGTGAGTTTGTCGTAGGGGCTCCAGATGGAGAAGTAGGGGTCATTAACAATCAGAGGCACGGAGGGCAGACGCAGGTCTGTCTCTGTGTAGGGCGTGAACACGTCGGTTGTCTTGGTGCAGCCTGTGACAGCTACTGCCATAAGCGCGGTGAGGAATAGTTTTCGCATAAATTGTTATAATTAAAATAATGTAGTTAAGTAGTCTTTTGTTCGGGCGGATTTGCAATCCGCCCGTAGCGGGTATTGGGATTTTTAATCCCGCAAATCATGTTTTATCGCATTGCAAATGCTCATATTCTTTACTGGCGGATTGCAAATCCGCCAGAACGGAGCCCAGAAAGGGCTGACTGCTTATTGCCCCTTCGGGGCGCAATGATAGCTTCCTCAAACATATCTTCTCATTTCATTGGCGGGAAGGCTGAGATGCGGAGCCTTGCTGCGCCCATCGGGATGAGTGTTATGTTTTCTGTCTTGCCGCGAGGTGCGTCGGCATCGGGCAGTATCTGGCAGAGGCCGGTGGAGTCCTGTCCCCAGCCCTCGACACGCGCTCCCTTTGCCTTGACCGTGATGGGCGTGCCTTCGTGGCTCCAGGGATAGCTATTTTCTGGCCATTTGCCGAACTCCACCGTCATTCCGTCGAGACGGTCGCAGAGCGCGTAGTTCCACGGTGAGTCGGCGTAGATCTCGTAGGTCGGCCACTTGCTCGGGTCGGCTGTGGCTTGCCAGTGCGAGTCGCCGATAGCGGTCTTGCGGCTGTCTTTTTCTTCGTAGCGTTCCTTTATCTTCAGGCTCATGGTGAGCGGACCGTAGTTGATGGAGATGCTGTTCTTGTTGAGTGCCCAGACGCGCTTTGTGAGGCGCATCGGGAAGAAGAGCTTCACCACGTCGCCATCCGCCCATTCCTTGCTGATGCGGAGCAGGCCGCTACGCACTTTGTGGTCAACGCTTTCTCCGTTGACAGTTACATGCGCCCCCTCTGTCCACGTCGGGATGCGCAGGTAGAGCGGGAAGGTTGCGGTCTTTTTCTTGCCCAGGCCAGAGACGACGACCTTGATATCCTCGCTGAAGGGATAGTTTGTCTGTTCGTCGAGCACAACTTCCTGACCGTTAGCAACCTTGATCTTGGCCGTGCAGTCGCCGTAGATGAGGAGGGCGGCACCGCCGTCGGCACTCGCCAGAACCATGTTCTCGGCGTAGTAGGGCCAGCCCATCGAGTGGTTATGCTGGCAGCAACGACTGCTGAAGGGGTTCATGCAGAAGAACGGGCCGCCGTTGTCAACGCCCGGATGATGGTTGTTTGCGTCGGCCTGCACCTGATTGGGACAGGTCAGGTAGCGCAATGCCCGCATGTCTTCGGTGAGGGCTGCAGGGTAGTCATTGAAGGCGACATCCTCGAGGTTCTCCATCCAAAGCAAGTCGCCCGTCTGTGCCATGAGTATCTCGTCCGAGAGCATCTGCTCCACGAAGCCGCAGGTCTCGGTGCCTTGGCGCGGGTCGATGTAGCCGTGACGGCAGTTCTCGTCACTTCCGAACATGCCTCCGGGTACTTGGCCATAGATGCGACGGATGAGCCAGTAGTTGTTGTAAGTGGCTTTTAACGCCTTTGGGTCGCCGCTCACAAGGTACCATTCGGCAGGCTCCCGGAAGCATTCGGCGACGTTAACATTGTGCCAGTTGGGCAGTCCGTTTTCCTGCATCCAGTTGGCTGTGCAGCGGTGAATCTTCTTACAGAGGTCGAGCAGGAAGCTCTCGCCCGTCCTGTTGTAGAGCCAGATGACGGAGAGCAGGTTGTCGCCGCCACGGCTGTTCTCCCAATAGTCGCGCAGGAACTTCTCGTCGGGGTAGGCGAGCTGCCACTTGTAGTATGCCGTCAGGACGGGCAGGACGCGCTCGTCGCCGCACCATTCGTAGTAGTCCTGCAGGATTTGGAGCGCCAGCATGTTCGCCCAAAGTTCCCGTCTGCCCTTGTTCTCGTTGACGGGACCAAGGAAGCCGTCTGCCTGACTGCTGCGGAGGATGCCCTCAATCCAGAACTTCGTCTCGTCGAGCATCGCCTTGTCGTTCAGGATGTAGGCGAGGTTGGCATAGCCGCGGAGCCAGTATGGCACTTCCTCCCAGCCGTGACTGCCGCCCGGTTCGAGCCACGCATTGCCCTTCTTGTCGAGCCAGTCACTGATTTCTCCGAGCTGTCCACTCAATCCGTTCTTCTGTCTTTGCAGCATCTCGCCCACCCAGCCACGGGGGATAACGGCTGCAGGAGGCAGCTTGATGAAGGGGTTGGCAGGCAGCGGGGCGCGGTTGTTGACGTAGAGGGAGGCCGTTGGCTTGATATCGTCGGGCTTCACCATGCGGGATTCCTGTGCTCGAAGCGGCAAATGGAGCAGTATTACCGGCAACAGGAAAAGAGTTTTGATGTTCATAGAGACGTAATTATACATTTCGCGTGTAAAGGTACGACTTTTTTTGCCTAAATGCAAGGACAGGAGGCATTTTCTTAACGAAATAAAGAATTGCTTCCTTTGTTCTGGCGGATTTACAATCCGCCAGTATCGAATATAAGCATTTGCAATGCGATAAATTGAGTTTCGGGATTATAAATCCCTATACTCAATACGGGCGGATTGCAAATCCGCCCGAACCAAATATGGGAACATGGCAGGAGATAATTTCTTTGAAACAGATTCCTGTTCCAAACACTCCACGTTGTGTTCATTGCTTTGTCATGACTAAGCAATTGCTTCATCATGACCAAGCAATTGCTTCATCATGACAAAGCAATCAAAGAAACACGTTGTGTTTTGCAGGCCACCTTGTCGGGTAGGGAAAAACAAAAAGGCGGACCTGGCAAAAGTGCCAAGTCCGCCTGATAGTCAGGTCAGTAAGATCGATGCTTATTTCTTCACAACCTTGCGTCCGCCGATGATGTTCACACCCTTCTGAACCTTGTTCAGACGCTGGCCAAGCATGTTGTAGATGCCCTTTGCAGCTATCGTGATGTTGTTGTTGATCTCGTCGGATTCGATGCCCTTGATGGCGTCGGGATCCTGTACGTCCTTACCGTAGTAAACGAGACGCCAGTTGTCCATTACAATCCAGTCGCCAGGAGCAGTCTCTTCGTCGTATTCCTTGTGGATACCGATGGCCACATGACCGGGATCATCCTCTGGAATCTGGAAGACAACCTCGTTCCAATAGAGGCCGTTGCCGAAGTAATCCTGTGCAGCCTGGGTACAAGCGGAGTAAGGCTGGCCGTTGTATGTGCCGGGCATGCTCAAACCGCCGTAGGTGTAACCGATGCCGGGCACCTTGTTGGCCTCGATGTGGATAGGCATGAGAGGCATGGTCTCGCATGCTTCAGGATCTTCGGAGTAGGTCACGGGACCTGCGAAGATGTAGCTACGCTGAAGGATAGGTTCGCCGTTGAGAACCTTCACAACGTGTGCCTGCTCGATGCCGTCGCGGTAGTAACCCTGTACCTTCAGCACATAGTAACCTGCGGGCAGTGCTTCCTCACCCTCGTTGGGCCAGAGTTCCTGACTGTTGTCGAACTCGTTGCTGCTGTATGATTCGAGCACGAAGTTGGGGTTATTGCCATTGCGTCCCCAAACAGAACCGTTGAAGAACGTCCAATCGTCGATGCTCCAGCGCTGGTCGTAGCCCGGGTTCTTGATGAGGAAGGAGAGGTCAACAGGATTCTCTTCGCTGGCATTCTTGATGAAGCCAAGCAGTTCTTCGCGGCTGATGAACATCCACTGGTTGGTTTCCAGCTCGGGCGAGTGCATGTCGGTATCCACTACATAATAGGAGGGAGCGTACCTGTTGTCGCCGCTGCGCAGGCCAAGATACTTCTTGCCACCTGGCTCGAAAATGGTTCCTGCATAGCAAGTGGTGTCGGCTTCGCCGAAGGTCTGGCCGTACTGGGCGATGTTATATACATTCGGTTTGCCTTCGACGGGGATGAGTTCCCAGCGGTTGTCGCCCATCGGGCAGTCGATGTAGCCGTTCCAGCCCATGAAGTCCATTGAACCGAATTCGCCATTGGGACGGAAGGTCTCAATATAGAATGCGCCTTCAATAGGCTCTTCGTCAATGATTTCGCCGCTCTCGTCGTCAACAACATCCTTCATTGCCTGAACGAGCATCATCGGGTTGGAGATGTACTCAAGAACGAGGTGTGCACCCCAGTCTTCGCCTCCACCAAGGAAGTTCTTTGCTCCTACATTATATATATAGTACTTTGGACGCTCATCATCCATTGGGTCAGTATAGCTAAAGTCTACTTCGCCAATCTCTTCCATTGTGACTGCCTTTGGAACACTGCCTACATAGTTCTCGGTGTGGCGCTCCATGTTGGTAGCCTTGCGTGCCTCGCGCAGAGACTGGAGATACTTGTTGATGTCGTTTGCTGTTGCACAGGTGTCGAGGGCAGCAGTGACATCTTCGAGTGCAGTGCCCCAATAGCCCTTGTCTTCCATAAAGCGGCAGAGGTTCCAAGTGTCCTTGAGAACCTTGACATCCTTGCTGTAAGCGAAGATGGCGTTGACATTCGGCCTTATAGAGTCTCTTGCATAGGCTCTCAGCTCTGCTGCGTCGTTCTTGTTCTCCTGGAAGAATTGCTTGGCTTTTGCAACAATGGCCTTCACGTCTGCACGCATCCTGTTGGTCAGCAGCGTGTCTGTCTCTGCGTATGCCAGAGCGTCGTTGAACAGCTTGAGGCACTCTTCGTAGTTGACCTCTGTTACGTTGATGCCGCAGTCGTAGAAGTAACCGCCCCAGTTCTGCTGGATGTAGGTGGCGATGACGTTCTTGCCCACATTGAGGTAGCGTGCAGGAATGTGAACCTGTACGGGGTTCTTGCCGTTGGTCCAGCCCACATTCTTCTGCAGCAGGACACCATTGACGTATGTCTCATAGACATCATCGTGGCAGACATTCAGCTCGTAGGAGAGGCGGTCGTTGATCTTGTCAAGCTCGAAGTTACGGCGAATCCAGTAGTTGGAGCTATTGTAACATGCATCTATGCCGCTTGGCCAAATGCTCTGCTGCTCGGCCATGTAACCTGCGCTGCCGGTAGGCATCATTTGGTTGTCCCACATAGAATCGTCGAAGTCAACCTGTGTCCAAGCCAGTGTCTCAACGCGACCTGTTATTTCAGGAGCGTCGGCTGCCTCGTAGACGACTTCTTCGTAGGTGTCACTTTCGCTTTCATATTCTTCCATGTCCTTGGCTTCTCTGTAGTCGCCATTGCCATCATTCAGAGTTTGGTCCCAAACATAGTACTTAGTGACGCGCTTGTGCATGTCGATGTAGTTGAAGTAGTTTGTGCCAACCCAAAGCTCCACTGCGTCTTCTTCTGTGCTACCTTCTGTGATGTCGAGCAGTGAGAAATCCTTGAGTGTAACGGTGGCACCTTCTTCGCCGCCGCCAAAGTCGAAGGCAACCTTGAAGTTGAGGTTCTTAGGCTCTTGAGTCTCGGGATCAAAATTCTCTGTACCATCGAACTCCAATTCTATGAGTGTTCCTTCGTATTCCTCGCCCTCTTCGGGTGCAAGGATTTCGACATCCTCATTGGATGCCAATTCAATGTCGTCATTGTCGTTGTCGGCGAGCTTTACGGTGACGTTGTTGAAGGGCTTGTCAGTCATCAGTCTAACCTGGAATTTATATGTATGTCCATCCTCAATATTGATGGGCGTCTTGAAGTGAAGCTGCTCCTTCCAGTAAGGATCGTCGTCAACGTCATTGAGATCGCTGTTGCCAGGCATCACGAACGAATAAACGTCGCCTTCCTGTGCCACATAGAGGGCAGACCAGGGGTGCTTGGGGTTGTTGCTGGGAGAAGCGCCGTCGTTGTTGTAGCCACCGGTGTTGTTGAAGAGCACCTTGCCTTCCCACGGCGTGGTGTAACCCATGTCGAGGCCGCCTTCAAGCTTGGTGTAGAGACCGCAGTCGGCAAAGGCACCGCCCCAGTTCTGGTGAACGTGGAAGGCAACCACATTCTCTTCGCCATTCAGCTTGATGAGTGCCTTCTGCTCGTCGGTCAGCAATATGTATTCGGCATTGTTCCATGCGTTGGCGTATGCGATATTGCCTTCGGTGGTTTCGTACTGACCTTCGAAACCTGTGCGCTGAAAGACAAGTTCGCCATTGATGTAGTACTCGCAGGGAGCATCATCGTGGCCGCAAGCCAGATAGACAGGGCCGGAGAGCAGCAGATCGGTCGTAAAGGTTCGGCGGACATAGATGTCAGCGATGATGTCGTTGGTCGTCCATCGATAAGAACGCCGCCCGTTGAATGTCTCGTCAGAGCTGAATGGAGCCGTGTGCTCCTCCCATACGATGGGTTCGAAAGTGTCGCCGTTAAGATCGTCTTCCTTCTCACTCATATCGAAGCCAGGTTCATACCAACGCAAGCCGTTGGCATCCATAGCAGGACCGGCATCGATGTAATCTTCATCATCCGGTAAGAATCTGCCGCAAACGATGTTGTAGTTGGGGTTCCAACTGTTCCATTCGCCATAGTTGTTACCTGTGTTATAAACCCAGGTCATGGCCTTCCACTCGATGTCGCCGTCCCAATAGGTGGAAGGCAACAGAGGAATGTTTGCACCGACGGCAACCAAGCCGTCGCCTGCGCTTGCCATCAACGAGGACAGCGCAAATGCACAAAGAAGTAATGTTTTCTTCATTTTGTTTATAGTTTTGGTTAGTACTAATTTGATTATTTTGCCTACAAAGTTAATGCTTTTATCTTTATGTTCAAAACAAAATTATAAAAAAGTTTGTATTATTTGACATTATTTTATATCTTTGTGCCAGAATATAACATTAAAAGGATGAAATTCGTATCACTTGGCTCCGGTAGCAGTGGCAATTGCTACCTCTTGCAGTCGGGCGAGACATCCATACTGCTTGATGCAGGCATTTCGACGCGAACCTTGAAGAAACATCTCAAGGAACTTGACATCAGCCTGGAGGACGATGTGGCGGCAGTGTTCATAACACACGACCACGCCGACCATATCAAAGCCGTGGGGACTATCGCCTGCGAGTGTGGCAAGACCATCTACGCTACACGGCTCGTGCATGAGGGCATTGCGTGCAACCGTTGCCTGAAAATCGAAGTGCCTGCCAATCGCATGGCCTACGTCGAGAAGGGAAAGACGGTGGAGGTGGGAAACTTCCGCGTCACTCCGTTCGACGTGCCGCACGACAGCCGCGACTGCGTGGGCTATGTTGTGGAGGCGGACGACGTGCGTTTCTGCCTCATCACAGATGTCGGGCATGTCACCGACACCATCCGTGAGCAGGTGGGGCTTGCCAACTACCTTGTGCTGGAAGCAAACCATGACATCAACATGCTCCAGATGGGTAAGTATTCGCCTTACCTCAAGGAACGCATCAGCAGCGACCAAGGGCATCTGAACAACGAGCAGGCAGTCAACCTGATTGCCGAGTATGCCACACCGCAGCTCCGCCACGTCTGGCTCTGCCACCTGAGCGAAGAGAACAACCATCCCGTGCTTGCACGCAAGACTGCAGAGGCAGTGCTCCGCCAGCACGGCATCATACCCGGCGTCGATTTCGACCTGGACGTGCTGAAGAGGAAAACACCCTCGGAGTTCTATTCGTTGAGTTAAAAAGTTAAAGAGTTAAAAGGTTAAAAAGTGAAATCCGCCCGTACAAACAAAAAAAAGTGGCAAAAGATTTGGCGGATTGAATAAAAGTTCATACCTTTGCACCCGCAAACAACAAAAGCGATGCGTCCTTAGCTCAGTTGGTAGAGCAATTGACTCTTAATCAATGGGTCCAGGGTTCGAGCCCCTGAGGGCGTACAAGGTAAAGGGATGAACTGGATGCAGTTCATCCCTTTTGCATTTAGAGAAATATGGAAGTTAAAGAAGTTAAAGGAGTTAAAGAAGTTAAAGGACGATAGCATTCTCAACGTGCAAAACTATTGTCCTTTAACTTCCTGCGAGCATAGCGAGCGTTAACTCCTTTAACTCCTTTAACTTCCCCTAAATATATTAATATTAATATGTATAGAACCAAAACATGCGGCGAGCTGCGCCTCGCCAACGTAGGAGAGAAAGTCACCCTGGCAGGATGGGTGCAGAGCGTCCACAACCTCGGGGCGCTGACGTTTGTTGACCTGCGCGACCGTTACGGCATCACACAGCTTGCCTTCAACGAGGATGCTCCAGAAGAGCTTCGCCAGCAGGCTGGCCGCTTGGGACGTGAGTTCGTCATCCAGGCAAAGGGCGAGGTGGCCGAGCGTTATTCCAAGAACAAGAACCTCCCGACGGGCGACATTGAGATTCTCGTCGGCGAGCTGAATATCCTCAACGAGAGCCTCACGCCTCCCTTCACCATCGAGGAGGAGAGCGACGGCGGCGACGACCTTCGCATGAAGTACCGCTACCTCGACCTGCGCCGCCCCTGCGTTCGCAAGAACCTCGAGCTGCGCCACAAGTTTGCCTTTGAGGTGCGCCGTTACCTCGACCAGCACGGCTTCCTCGAGATAGAGACGCCTGTCCTGGTGAACAGCACGCCCGAAGGTGCCCGCGACTTCGTCGTGCCTTCCCGCATGAATCCCGGTCAGTTCTACGCCCTGCCGCAGAGTCCGCAGACCTTGAAGCAGCTGTTGATGGTCAGCGGCATGGACAGGTACTTCCAGATTGTGAAGTGCTTCCGCGACGAGGACTTGCGTGCCGACCGTCAGCCCGAGTTCACACAGATTGACTGCGAGATGTCGTTCGTGGAACAGGAAGACATCCTGCAGATGTTCGAGGGCATGAGCCGTCACCTCTTCAAGACGCTGAAGGGCATCGACATTCCCGAACTGCCGCGCATGACGTGGGCAGACGCGATGAAGTACTACGGCAGCGACAAGCCCGACACGCGCTTCGGCATGAAGTTCGTGGAGCTGAAGAACAACCAGCCCGACAATGCTTCGCGTGAAGTGGTGGATAGCATCTTCCCCGCAGGCTTCCAAGTCTTCGACGAGGCCGCCTACATCGGTGCCATCTGCTGCGAGGGGCAGGCTGTCTATACAAGAAAGCAACTCGACCAGCTGACAGACTTCGTGAAGCGTCCGCAGATTGGCGCCAAGGGACTTGTCTATGCCCGTGTCGCCGACGACGGCAGCGTGAAGAGTTCCGTCGATAAGTTCTATGGTGCCGACGTGCTCGCGCTTCTCAGCGAGAAGATGAACGCGAAGCCCGGCGACCTCATCCTCATTCTCTGTGGCTCCGATGCGATGAAGGTGCGCAAACAGCTCAGCGAGCTTCGCCTGGAGATGGGCAGCCGCATGGGACTCCGCCCGAAGGACAAGTACTCCTGCCTCTGGGTCATCGACTTCCCGATGTATGAGTGGAGCGACGAGGAGCAGCGCCTTATGGCCATGCACCATCCGTTCACTTCGCCCAAGCCCGAGGACATTCCTCTGCTCGACACAGATCCCGCCAGCGTGCGCGCCAATGCCTACGACATGGTGGTGAACGGTGTGGAGGTCGGCGGCGGCAGCATCCGTATTCACGATGCCAAGCTGCAGCAGAAGATATTCGAGATTCTTGGCTTCACGCCCGAACAGGCTCAGCAGAAGTTTGGCTTCCTGATGAACGCCTTCAAATACGGCGCGCCGCCTCACGGAGGACTTGCCTACGGCCTTGATCGCTTCGTCAGCCTCTTTGCAGAACTCGACAGCATCCGCGACTGCATTGCCTTCCCGAAGAACAACAGCGGCAGGGATGTCATGCTGGATGCTCCTGGTCCAATCGACCAAAAACAACTCGACGAACTCTGCATCAAGGTGAAGTAAGAAATTAGGCACGCCTAGTTGGTCAACTAGACGTGCCTAATTGGCAAACTAGACGTGCCTAGTTGGTCAACTAGACGTGCCTAGTTTTTTATGTCCCTTGCTGTGGTTGGGAAAAGGCCTTAAGCCAGCTGTCGCTGCGGAAGCGGATGAGGAAGATGATGCCACGGAAGCAGAGTTCCGTCGCCATGGCAATCCATACGCCGCGTAGCCCCATTGTGCCGACAAGAATAGAGGCCAGGACGATGCGCACCAGCCACATGCTGCCCAGATTCATCGTGCAGGGGATGAGCGTGTCGCGTGCGCCGACGAAGATGCCGTAGCAGACAATGCTGGCGGCGAACATGGGTTCGGCAAAGGCTTCGATGCGCAGGATTTGCACCGTCAGCCTTTGCACGTCCGCATCAGGCGTCATAACGGACATCAGGGCGGGCGAACAGCAATACATCACCACAGCCATCAATGTCATGAACATCATGCCCATGCTGAGCGTGATGCGTCCGAAGCTGCGTGCCAAGAAGCGTCTGCCTGCCCCAAGGCTCTGCCCGACGAGCGTCGTGGCTGCGTCCCCGATGCCGTAGCCAGGCATATAACAAAGGGCTTCGACCGTGATGCCGAAGCTGTTGGCTGCAATGGCAATCGTGCCCAACGGCGCAACGATGATGGTGCTTACTATCTGTGCACCACACAAGATGACATGCTCCACAGCTATTGGTGCAGCGATGTGGAAGCTCTCTTTCAGCGTCTTTAGCTGAGGAATGAACGTGCCGCTGTCCTGCTTCAGCGAGAGTTCTTTGCTTCGTACCACAGTGAAATAGCACATCAGCGATGAACAGATGACGAAGGCAATGGCCGTGCCAAGCACGGCTCCCACGACACCGAGACCAGCGCCGGGTATTGTGATGCCAAAGTAAGTGCGCGAAGGGAAGATGAGGAGCCAGTTGAAAAAGATGTCGAGCAGGCAGAGGCTGATGTTCAGGATGCTGGGAATGTGCATGTTGCCGCTGCAGCGGAGCATTCCGGCACAGAGCGAGTTGAGCATCGAGAAGGGCAGACACATCGAGAAGAACATGAAGTAAAGGCTTGCGTCGTGGCAGATGTCCTCGCCTCCGCCAAGCCAATGCGGCAGGTAACTGCTGATACCTACGCCGATGCCGCTCAATACCAAGGCAAACAACAGGCACGACAGGAAGCTCTGCCGCAGCACTTCTCGCGCTCCCTTAAAGTCGTTGGCACCAATCTTGTGCGCCACTTGCACATAGAAGCCCACAGCGGCGGCGTGGCACAGGCTGCCGAAGAGCCAGATGCTGGTGCTGACCAGTCCGATGCTGGCGCTGGCTTCTGCTCCGAGACTGCCCACCATGCTGGCATCGATGTACTGCATCATGATATGCACCAATTGCGCCATCATGCTGGGGAAGCTGAGCAAGGCGGTAAGCTTGACCTGCGAAAGGGTGTCGAGCTTGCCGCCTTCTCGTATGAGCGAGAGCAATCTATCTTTACTCTGCGTGTACTTCATGCTGACCCTCTCCCTGCCTCTCCCTTGTAGGGAGAGGAGCATATAGCTGTCTGGTTAGTAACTACTCCTCTCTCTACAAGGGAGAGGTCGGGAGAGGGTCTGTCTATGATAAGTTCCCCAATGTGCCCTTCGACGGCGATGCTGCCGCTGGTCGGGTTGCGGAGGCTCGTGACGTCTCCCTTGATGGTCGCTTTTACGGCGCTATACTCGAGTATGAAGTTGCAGTCAGGACCGAAGGTGCAGTCCTCGAGGACTAAGTTCTCGCAGTAGCACAAAGGCTGTTCGCCTGTGATGTGGCAGCGGATGAGTGTCAGCCCGCGACTGTACCAGCCGAGGTATTCGCCGTTGATTTCGCTGTCGGTTATCGTAACGTTCTCCGTGTCCCAAAGTGCGTCCTTGCTGTTGAGGAGCGAGTTCTTTATCTCCACGTTCTTGCTGTACTGGAAGGCGTAGTTGCCCTCGAGGTGCAGCTTGTCGATATAGACGTTGTCAGTGTGCAGGCCGAGGTAGTCGGCATTCAGTATTTCGCAGTCCTTTATGCTGACGCGATCGCAGTCCCACAGCGTTTCCTGTGCGTCGGTGAAGCGGCAGTCCTCTATCTCAATGCCTTGCATTCTGCGGAACATCTTCGGGGCATCCACGAGGCAATGGCTAAGCTTGCCGTTCTCGCTGTACCAGAGCGAGGAGCGTGATGATGTCTCGAAGCGGCAGTTCTCGGCAATGAACCGACGGCACTCCCAGAAGACATACTTGCCCTGAAACGTGCAGTCGTAGGCCTCGATGTTGCCGCTCTCCTTGATGCCCGACTCGCCAATTTGTATGGTTACACGCTCCAGCCGTGCGTCGTGCAACTTGTAGAGCGGCCGCTCACCACCAAATTCCTTGTCCTTTATTACTTGCATCTTTTTACTTTGTTCCCTTGTTCGGTCGGATTTGCAATCCGACCGTATGGAGTATAGGGATTTGTAATCCCGCAATACTTGTCTTATCGCATTTCAAATGCTTATATTCAATACTGGCGGATTGCAAATCCGCCAGAACAAAGTGTCTCTTCTAATCGTCCATGAGTTTCCTGTACCTAATCCGCTTTGGTTCTTCGAGGCCAAGCCGCTTGAGCTTGTTGGCCTCGTAGTCGGTGTAGCTGCCCTCGAAATAGAAGACATTGCCGTCGCCTTCATAGGCGAGGATGTGGGTGCAGATGCGGTCGAGGAACCAACGGTCGTGGCTGATGACCACGGCACAGCCGGCGAAGTTCTCGAGACCTTCTTCCAAGGCACGCAACGTATTGACGTCGATGTCGTTGGTCGGCTCGTCGAGCAACAGCACGTTGCCCTCCTGCTTGAGTGCCATGGCAAGGTGCAGGCGGTTTCGTTCACCGCCCGACAGCACGCCGCACTTCTTTTCCTGGTCAGCACCGCTGAAGTTGAAGCGGCTCAGGTAAGCGCGGCAGTTGATGTCGCGACCGCCCATGCGCATCAGTTCGTTGCCCTGGCTGATGACCTGATAGACGGAGAGGTCGGGCTTGATGTCCGCGTGGCTCTGGTCAACGTAAGAGATTTTGACCGTCTCGCCCACCTCGAATGTGCCGGCATCGGGCTTCTCCATTCCCATTATCATGCGGAAGAGCGTCGTCTTGCCTGCACCGTTCGGGCCGATGACACCCACGATGCCGCCCGGCGGGAGCATGAAGTCGAGGTTCTTTATCAGCTGCTTCTCGCCGAAAGCCTTGCAGACGCCGTGTGCCTCGATGACCTTGTTGCCAAGGCGCGGTCCGTTGGGGATGAAGATTTCCAGCTTCTCCTCGCGTTCCTTCTGCTCTTCGTTGAGCAGTTTATCGTAACTGTTCAGACGCGCCTTGCCCTTTGCCTGACGTGCCTTGGGCGACATGCGAACCCATTCCAGCTCGCGCTCCAGCGTCTTGCGGCGCTTGCTTGCCACCTTTTCTTCCTGCTCCATACGCTTGGTCTTCTGCTCAAGCCATGAGGAATAGTTGCCTTGCCAGGGAATGCCTTCGCCTCGGTCGAGTTCGAGAATCCAGCCTGCCACGTCGTCGAGGAAGTAGCGGTCGTGCGTCACGGCAATAACCGTGCCTTCGTACTGCGTGAGATGTTGCTCGAGCCAGTCAATGCTTTCTGCATCCAAATGGTTGGTCGGCTCGTCGAGCAGCAGGACGTCGGGCTTCTGCAAGAGCAGACGGCAAAGAGCCACGCGACGGCGTTCGCCACCGCTCAGCGTGTTGATGGGCTGGTCGGCAGGCGGACAGCGCAGCGCGTCCATTGCCCGCTCCAGCTTGCTGTCCAAGTTCCAAGCGTCGGTGCTGTCGATGATGTCCTGCAACTCACCTTGCCGAGCGAAGAGCTGGTTCATCTTGTCCTCGTCCTCATAAAATTCGGGCAAACCGAATTTCACGTTGATGTCCTCGTATTCCTTCAAGGCATCCACGATGTGCTGCACGCCCTCCTTCACCACCTCGATGACCGTCTTGCTGTCGTCGAGCTTGGGTTCCTGCTCCAGATAGCCCACACTGTAGCTCGGACTCCACACCACATTGCCCTGATATTGCTGCTCGATGCCGGCAATAATCTTCATCAAGGTTGACTTACCTGCACCGTTCATGCCCACGATGCCTATCTTGGCGCCGTAAAAGAAGGACAGGTAGATGTTCTTGAGGACTTGCTTTTGGTTCTGCTGGATGACTTTGCTCACCCCGACCATCGAGAAGATGACCTTCTTGTCGTCTGTAGTTGCCATAGTAAAATTATTCAGACCCACCCCCCGCCCCTCCCTTGCAGGGAGGGGAGTAGTTACCATTCTGGCGGCTTTATTAACTATCTGCTCCCCTCCCTGCAAGGGAGGGGCTGGGGGTGGGTCTGTTTTGTTTAGTTATTCAATTTTGTCGTCGCTGAGCTTCATTGCCTTGTAGGCCTGCTGTGTGGTGAGGACGGTCTTGAACTTTGCATAGTACTTGCGGTTCAGTGCGGGCTCCTGTTCCTCCTGTTTTTGCTTGGCTTCGAAGAGCTGGTCGCACTGTGCAGGGGTGAGCTTGTTGCCGTCGATGGCGTCCTGCAACTCGTCCTTGAGGTTCTTGTAGGGGTCTTTCAGGTCGCCGAGTTCCTTGAGGTAGGCATCGAGAATAGGCCTGAACTTCTCCTGCACATCACTTTTGAGCCTGAGGTTCTTCAGGACGTAAGCCACGCGGGCATCCCTTTTCTTGCCAGCAAAGGCAGAGGTGGGCATGACGACGGCCAGGCTGACGAGCATGACCGCGATAAACATAAATCGTTTCATTGTTTTTATTGTTTGGAGTTATGATTAGGAGTTATGATTAGGAGTTATATTGGGGAGTTATGATTAGGAGTTATGAAGTGCCGAATGTTTTGGATTCTTGTTCAGACGAATAAAGTAATGGCTCATTATAACTCCCTATTATAACTCCCCATTATAACTTCTTTTTAACTCCTGTTTATTGTCCTGCGAAGCGGCTGTAGATGACCTGCATCTTGATTGGATTGGCAGCTGTGCCGCGCACGAGTTTCGTGCTGCAGAGGCTCAGGTCGTGGTTGACGGACACCTGCAAGGTGTAGCCGTAGCCGTCCGTGGTAGAGGATACGTCGACGGGGACGAGCACCACATGGTTCCATTCCGGGTTGGCGGCTTCCCATTCCGCCTCTGTCATGTTTTGTGCCTTCATGCCTGCCGTCTTTTCATGTTGGCAATATGAGATGAGTCGGCTGATGTTGTTGAAGGTGTAGCAGTTGTAGGTTGCCTGGAAGGATGTGGTGAAGGACTGCTGTGAGTCGCTCACCTGGCGTTTCTCGAAGAAGCTGGTGAGGTTCTGCTTGCGCACGAGCAGCAGGTTCTGCGGGATGCCGAGGGCGTAGTCGTCGTCCTGCGCGTCCTCGTCCTGGTTGTTGATGCGGGTGAGGGTGAAGGCGGCGCGGCTGATGCTGTCGTTCTCGTGTCCGCGGTAGATGTCGTCGATGGGCAGGATGAGTTCGGTGCAGATGCCGGCGGGTGTCTTGAGCATTGTGTACCCGTCGTTGCCTATGAGGCTGGCCAGGTTGCTGCTCTCGAAGTGTGTGCTCTGGATGACCTCCGGCGTGGCGGCGAAGCGGCAGAGGCCGGAGATGATGGAGTCGGGGAAGGCTGCGCTTCGGAAGCGATAGTTGATGTTCATCGTGCAGGCCTCAAGGTTGAGCATGGTGCCGATGCCGCCCACGGTGCAGAACAGGAAACCCGGGCAGACCGTTCGGATGAAGGAATAGGAGTCGCGGAAGCTGCCGGGGTTGTCGTAGTACGCCTGCATGATGTCCTCGCCCATTTTGCGTGGCAGCACGAGGCGCACGTTGTCCGAGTAGTTGACGCTTGCACGTTGTCCGTCGCTCATGATGTAGTCGGTGGCGGTGAAGACTTTTGACGTGACGGGTTCCGCGTCGTCGTCCACGAACTGCCAGAGGTCGGTGTCGGTGTAGAGCTTTTCCGATTCCTTGAGCAGGTTGTCCTCGTTCTTGCTGAGGGGCCACACCTCGACTTTCATCGGGTTGTTCTTGTCGCCGAAGGTGCTCTTGATGAAGAGGCGTATCTCGATGGAGTCGCAGAGGTGTCCGTCGTCGTCGGTGACGATGTCCTCCCTGTTGGGGAAGGTGTAGTTCTCGAAGGAGTGGAACTGTGCTGCGAAGGTTGCGGTGATGGCTTCGTCCGTCTCGGGGTCGATGACCTTGCCCAGGTAGCACGCCGTGCTGTTGGCGGGCACGACGGTGTTGAGCAGGTCATTCGAGAGGATGTCGAACGATTCGCTCGATGTGCTGACCGCATCCTGCTGCGGATAGACACCCACCTGCCCCGTGTCCTCGGTGCAGCCGACAATCAGTAGTGCAATTATAAGTATAAGAAAGACCTTCTGTTTCATTTACAATTTAACTATTTACAATGTACAATTTATGTACAATTTAGTAATTAAACCATTGTTTCATCGCATTTCAAATGCTTATATTAGATACTGGCGGATTGCAAATCCGCCAGAACGAATAGAGCCGTTCGTGTAAATCTTTTTTTGTCATTGAAATTGTAAATGTCTCAAATTGTTTATCAATTGTACATTGTCTTAGTCTTCTTCCTCCTCTTCCGGTCGGCCGATGCTCCATACGGAGTCGTAGAAGTTGGGGTAGTAGATGCCGTATTCTTCTGTGCCGACGGGTTGCTGGCAGGGCTTGCCAAGCCCTTCCGCATACTTCATCAGCTCTTCGTTCTCTCCCAGGAAGCCGATGCCGTCGGCATACTTCACTCCCAGCTTGTTGAGCATGGGCACAAGCTTTTTCTCGCCCAGTCCTCTTAAGGCGGAGATGGTGGTGCCGCGGAAGGCGATGATGCCCTCCATGTTTGGCGGGATGGGCGCGGTGAGCTTCTGTGTCGAGGGCGTGAAGATGACCTTGCAGTCGCGGAACGATGGCTCATCGGCGTATGCCGTCTTGATGTAGAGGGGGAGGAAGCTGCTCATCCAGCCCAGACCGTGGATGATGTCGGGCACCCACTTCAGCTTCTTGATGGTCTCCAGCACGCCGCGTGCGTAGAAGGCGGCACGCTCGGCATTGTCCTCATACTCCTTGCCCTCGGCGTCCGTTGCCATGGTGCGCCCCACGAAGTAGTCGTCGTTGTCGATGAAGTATATCTGCATCCTTGCTGCTGTGATGCTTGCCACTTTGATGACGAGCGGGTGGTCCGTGTCGTCCACCACGATGTTCATGCCGCTCAGCCTGATGACCTCGTGCAACTGGTTTCTTCGCTCGTTGATGGTGCCCCATTTGGGCATGAAGGAGCGTATCTCCCTGCTCTTTTCCTGGACTGCCTCGGGCAGGTACCTGCCCATCAGAGCCATGTCGGTCTCGGGCACAAAAGGCAGCATCTCTTGTGTGACGAAGAGTATCTTCTTGGCTTTGGTCATCGCTTCCGTTAATTAATAAAGTATAATATACACCGCAAAGTTACGATTATTTTCGCAAATTACAATGGGATTATGTTCCTTTTCTTGCATAGATGCAGAAAAATCGCAAAATAATCTCTAATCCCTAACCCTTAATCCCGAATTTATTTGTACCTTTGCATGATTAAATAATAACACAAGGACTATTTAGTGCATAATGAAACTGAACACAAAGACACAAAAACACAAAGCTTTTATCTCGAACGCGGATGACTCGGATTGGAGCAAAGCTCGACGATAGTCAACGGATTGACCGTTCTGGCGGATTTGCAATCCGCCAGTTGAGAGTATAAGCATTTGCAATGCGATATAATAAGAGTTGCGGGATTGTAAATCCCTATATCCGATACGGTCGGATTGCAAATCCGCCCGAACGAGCAGGCGAAATCCGTTAAATCCGTTTAATCCGTGTTCGAAATAAAAACTTCGTGACTTTGTGTTCCATTTATAAAGTTATGACTGTAATAAACACTATCAATGAGCTTCGCGAGTGTCTTGCGAAGCATCGCGCCAAGGGGCGCACCGTCGGCTTCGTGCCTACGATGGGTGCCTTGCATGAGGGACACGCCTCGCTCGTACGCCGCAGCGTCGCCGAGAACGACATCACCGTCGTCAGCATCTTCCTCAACCCCACACAGTTCAACGACCCGAAAGACCTTGAGCGCTATCCGCGCACGCTTGACGCCGACTGCCGCGTGGTCGAACAGTGCGGCGCGGACATCGCCTTCGCCCCCACCGTGAAGGAGGTATATCCGGAACCCGATACCCGCCAGTTCAGCTATCCGCCCACCGACGCGGTGATGGAGGGTGCCATGCGCCCGGGACACTTCAACGGCGTGTGCCAGGTCGTGAGTAAGCTCTTCTCCTACGTTGAGCCGGACCGCGTCTATCTTGGCGAGAAAGATTACCAGCAGATTGCCGTCATACGCCGTATGGTCGACGACCTCGGCTTCAAGGTGCAGATTGTGCCATGCCCCGTGGTTCGTCAAGAAGACGGACTCGCCCTGAGCAGCCGCAACAGCCTCCTCACGGACGACGAGCGCAAGACGGCCGCCAACATCTACCGCATCCTCAGCGAGAGCCGCACGCTCGGCCTCTCTGTGCAGCAGACGCACGACTATGTCGTGGATGCCATCAACGCCATCCCCGGCCTCGAGGTGCAGTACTTCAGCATCGTCGACGGTGACACCCTCGCCGATGTCAACTCGTGGGATGAAGCCACGAGCACGGTGGGCTGCATTACCGTCTTCTGCGGCACAAAACCAATCCGCCTCATCGACCACATCAGATACAAGTAAAAATAATATAAAATTAAAAACCACGGATTACACAGGTTTAACGGATTAAAAGTTTGGGATTTCTTTCGGATTAAGCGGATTCTCGCTGGCAGGCGGTCGTTCTGGCGGATTTGCAATCCGCCAGTTGAGAGTATAAGCATTTGCAATGCGATAAAACAGGAGTTGATATCCGATACGGTCGGATTGCAAATCCGCCCGAACGAACAAGGGAATCCGTTAAATCCGAGACAAATTGAAGGCCGCTTCAACGAAATCCGTTTAATCCGTTTAATCCGTGGTTTAATAAAAATAATGTCATGTTAATTGAAGTATTGAAGTCGAAGTTGCACCTCGTGACAGTGACCGAGGCGAATCTTAACTATATGGGCAGTATCACCATCGACGAGGACCTGATGGATGCCGCAGGTCTTATTGCTGGCGAGAAGGTGCAGGTGGTGGACAATAACAACGGCGAACGGTTCGAGACGTACGTCATTTGCGGTCCTCGCGCGTCGGGTTGCATCTGCCTCAACGGTGCAGCGGCCCGCAAGGTCCTTGTGGGCGACACCGTCATCATCATGTCGTATGCCCTCATGGACTTCGAGGAGGCCCGCACCTTCCAGCCCCGCGTCGTCTTCCCCAAGAACAACCGCGTCTAATACCCACGCGGAAACCACTCTAAGGTTTACTGATCACTAAGACGCAAAGACGCAAAGCTTTTATTTCAACCACGGATTACGCGGATTGAGGGATTGGTCGTTCTGGCGGATTTGCAATCCGCCAGTATGGCTAATGAGTTGACCATCGTCGCGAAAAACACGAATTACATGGCAATTACATGATTAATATAAAATCCAAAGCGAAAAAGAAAAGCAATAAAATCGTTGGTACACAACTTTGTGGTTCACAAACTTGTGTACCAACATAATTATATGTATCTTTGCACCCGGAAACAAACAAATATACGGCTGTATTCAAACTTTGGATGGGCAGACAAAAATCTTGACACTAAAAGTCGAAGCATAACGGGGTTTTTGAAGTAGGGACTCGGCTTATGTTTCATAAGAACGTGCTTCGTTGGCTATAAGTACACGTTCTTATTGCCAACGAGGCACGTTTCTTCCACCCTAACTCCACGCCTTTTCCTTCCCAAAACCTTGTTTCGTTTGACGGCAATTCGTGTGGTTCTGATACTTTCTTAACATCGTCAGACGAGATACGACTTTGTAACCGCTTGATTATCAGCGGGCATTCGATTTGAGCGCATTTCTCACGTTTTAGACTCCAAAGTGCCACCGCGCCCAAGAAACGCCGCCAGAACGCGCCTCCTGCGAAAAGACATTACATATTCAGTATTCAGAAGGCACGGAAAGGTTTACTGAACACAAAGACACGAAGACGCAAAGGTTTTATTTCACCACGGATTAAGCAGATTAAACGGATTTAATGTTAGGAATTTGTTTCCGATTAAGCGGATTCTCATTGGCAGGCGGTCGTTCTGGCGGATTTGCAATCCGCCAGTTTAGAGTATAAGCATTTGCAATGCGATAAAACAGGAATTGCGGGATTACAAATCCCTATACTCCATGCGGTCGGATTACAAATCCGCCCGAACAAAGGATTCTCATTGGCAGGCGGTCGTTCTGGCGGATTTGCAATCCGCCAGTATTGAATATAAGCATTTGAAATGCGATAAAATAAGAGTTTCGGGATTGCAAATCCCTATATCCGATACGGTCGGATTGCAAATCCGCCCGAACGAACAAGGGAATCTGTTAAATCCGAGACAAATTAAAGCCTGCTTCAATAAAATCCGTTTAATCCGTTTAATCCGTGGTTGTATAAAGTTTTATCTTTAACATGTAATTGCCATATAATAGTCCATGAATTGCTCATATAATTTTTAATGGTAAATTCGTGGGTCATTACATGGTAATTCGTGTTATTATGATTAAAGGGGGGCATGTCTAATTGACATGCCCCCCTTCGTTATTAACACTGGGTGATGGGATTATTCATCTTCGCCCCAGATGTTCCATTCTTCGGTGCGTGCGTCGCCTGTGCTGCCGCCGCCGGGCTCTAAGCCAACGTTGCTCTTGAAACTCTCACACAGGAGGTTAGCCGGCATGGCATCTTCCATCTTCAAGATGGGCGTCATATATGTCTTTTTCATAATTGTTTTACTATTAGAGTTAAACATTTTACTTTACAGTGACTTTACGTCCACCATTCACATAGATACCCTTCTGTGCGGGCTTGCCAGAGAGCTTGCGGCCGCTCAGGTCGTACCAGTCGCCGGTCTCAACAGTTGTCTCGATGCCTGCGATGCCAGTGGGATCTTCGTCGTCGAGGTTCGTGTAGAACTTCACGCCGCTTCCGGATTCAGCTGTCATGCCTACGAGCTGGAAGTAGCCACAGAAAGCACCGATGGTAGCACCTGCCATAGGATAGTTCAGCTTGTTGTCTGCACCTACGAAGAGGATGCTGGTGTCGTCGGCTGTGAACTCTATCGGAGCGTATGTACCTACGAACATAACCTTGGTGTCGTCGCCAACATAGTACTTAGATTTGGTGATGGTCACGTTAGCGAATTCAGGATTATCGATGTTGCTGCCGCTTGCCCACTTAACGATGTAGGGTACGCCGCCAAAGAACATGTTGCCGCCCCAAGTTGTCAGTGCTTCGCCTTCAGCGGTGAAGTTCAGCGTTACATCATTGCCATCAACTGTGATGTTATTGGTGAGTGTGCGGACGTCTGCATCTGCAAGAGGAGAAGCTGCCACTTCATCAAGCGTCATGTCGAAGGGCAGATAGACGGTGTTCCACTTGCCGTCCTTGTAGAAGGTGCGGTTAGCGAGAGTAACGTGAGCCTGCTTGCCGTTGTAGGTGTTAATCAGGTCGCTGTTGTCAACTTCGCTGTCGAGAGTGAGCAGTGCGAAGTCGGCGAGTTTGCTCCATTCGGAAGTGCTGCCGCCCTTCACGCTCTGAATCTGATACTCATAGAGGTTGTTGGTGGCAAGGCCGCTGATAGTAGCTGTCTTTTCTGTGACAGCCATTTCCTGCCAAGCACTTGCGGGAATGTATTCGTAAACACCGAAGTCGTCAATAACAAGGAGGTAGCAGTCATAGCTGACATGGTGGATGGCGATGTAACCGGTCTGGCCAGCGTATGCGGTCAGGTCAATGGTAACAATTTCACCAGAAGTAGCAGCCTTCATATCCTGCAGTGTCTCAGTGAAGTCTGTCGTTTCAGTGCCTGTGGTAGAAAGCAGTACCTCATAGCTGTCAGGATAGCTGGAATTTGTTAAAGTGGTGAACTTCACTATGCCGCCCAGCTCGACAGCGGGACTGATGAGCCAGTTGTCGGCATTGTAGGAAACACCGCCGTTCCAGCTGTATGCTGTAGCTGCGTTGCCACCGGACTCAGTACCAATAACCCAACCTGGACCTTCACCTGCAGTGACAATAGTCCACTGGTCAAGGCCGTTATTAAAGTCATCCTCGAAGAACGTTGCGCCGGTAGATTCTGCACTTCTGTATTGAACATTGTAGCTTTCGCCTTCGCCATTCCAAGTGAGAGTAGCACCGTCGGCAACAAGGTCAGCTGCGATGTTGTAAGGAACGGGGTTGTTAGTCAGGGTCTTGAAGCCTGTTATTGTCCACTGGCTCTCGCCGTCTTCAAAGATAGACTTAACGCGTACTGCATAAGAAGTCTCAGGATTCAGGCCAGTCAGCTCGAAGGGAGAGGTGGCTTCATCTACAGTAGTCCAAGCGAGAGTAGAAGGATCGACATCAGAGCCGATTTCTGCACGAACCATCCAGCTGTAACCAGAAAGACCGGCACTTGCGACATCCATCCATGAGCTACCATCCGTTGAAATCCAACGTCCGTTGGGATCGTTAGTGGTATCGGCAGATGCAGAAGCAGGATAATCAGTACCACTCTCGTTGTAAACGACTACCCAAACATTCTTGGTGGGATCAATAGTTGCGTTTACATCAACCTCGATGAAGTCAGCAGCACCAGTAAAGGTAACGGGCACGGAGCTAACGGCATTTTCAGGAGCTGTGTCGCCATCGTTGTAGATGGTGATGGTTCCTTCCATTGCCTTGGGATCATAAACTGCAACCTTACTCAATGTGGAGCCTGTGTAGCTGCCAGCGGGGAACATTACACCCCAATAGAAAGCGCCGCCACCAAGACCAATGCTTGTAGCAAGGGTTCCATTGTCATACTGATACCAATCCTTGGTACCAGCTTCTCCTTCTGCCCACTGCAGCTCTACGCCTGTTGCGTCAGCATCGGCTGTCCAGCTGATTTCAGCAGAAGTGGAGGTAACATTGCTTGCTGCCAAGTCTGTGGGAACGGGCCAAGCGATTGCGGTAGTGAAGCTTACAGGAGCACTCCAGCGGCTATTCTTCTCGCCGTTGATGGCACGAACCTTAGCGGTGTACTCTGTCTCAGGTGTCAAACCTTCGAGGGTGAAGGGATTGCTGTCGGCTTTGAAGGCCTTCTCCTCGTCGTCGTTCAGACAGATTTCCCAAGCGGTAGCTTCGCCATTCTCAGTCCAGCTCAGGACTGCACTCCTCTTGGCAACCTCAGATACTACGAGGTCAGAAGGTGTAGGAACAGCCTCAAGCGTGGTGAAGGTTTTTCCTGCCCACTGGCTCTCGCCCTCTTCATAGACAGCCTGTACCTGAACCTGATACTTGGTCTCAGGTGTAAGACCACTGATGGTGTAGGGGCTGGTAGCGCCTTCAACAACTGTCCAAGGCTCTTCCTCGCCACCTACGGGCTGTACGATGGTGATGTCATCGATGTTGAGCATGAACTGGTCAGTGCAGTTGAAGTGACGGATAGCCACATAACCTGTCTGTCCTGCATACGCGCTGAGGTCAACGGTGAAGAGACCCCATACGCCTTGGGCTTTCCTTCTGCTGCTTCTGGTACCTGTGCCGTCTGCATTCAGTGTCCATGCGTCAAGCTGGGTGAAAGCAGCGGGGTCGGTGTTGCTTGTTGTGGAAACAAATACACCAAAATACTCGTTAGCATAGCTTGCATCCTGTCCACCTGCATAGAAGCTGATGCTGCCGCCCAAAGTAACGAGCGGAGAAACGAGCCAGTTGTCGGGAGACAGAGCACCAACTCCCTCAACATTACTGTATGAGCCAGAAACCACAAAGTCCTGAGAACCACCGTTGCCGTTTCCGGCAAGGCTACCACCTTCTACCAAATAAATGCCGCCGCAAGCTGAGCCAAGAACCCAGTTATATCCGTCACCGTCGGCATCAATGGTCGTCCATTCGCCGAAAGAACTGTCCTCGAAGTCGCTAACAAACTCACCACCAGCTCCTGCTCCAGATTCCTTGTAGCGGAGGTTGTAGCCTGTTGCCTCTGCATTGCCAGTCCAGCTGATTTCTGCAGTTTGGGCAGTAACATTGCTTGCCACTATGTCTGTGGGAGCGGGGAAGGCAACGTCGGTTGTGAAGGTAATCTCATCACTCCACTTGTCGGTTTCACCAGCCTGACGTACTTTTACAATGTATTCTGTCTCGGGGGTAAGACCGGTAAGAGTGAAAGGATTTTCGGGAGCGTTGACCTCTGTGAAGTCAGCGGCGCCATCGGCCTTATATGCTACCACCCATGCGGTGGCTTCGCCCTTCTCAGTCCAACTCAGCTTAACACTGTTCTTGGTAATCTCAGAAGCTGCAAGATTAGCGGGCTTTACAAAACCATCAGAAGCTTCGAAGCTGAAGTCATCCACATACAGATAGTACATGTCGTTGGAGTTGTACTTGATGGCAACGAACTTGGTGCCTGCGGGACATGTAGTTTCATACTGAGTCCAATTGTCCTTGTCGGTAGCTGTTACCTCGTCCTCCCAAGTGAAGGCGTCAACGTCCTTGGTTGCTGAGTAACCAACCTGGAATGTCTCGGGGTAGGTTGCGCTTGCAGTCTTGTACCAGAACGATACGTTAATAGGCGCAGTGGTGTCGAACTCAGGAGAAATCAAGTACTGTGGAGGAGTGGTGTTGTACCTGAATGCGAAGCTATAGGTACTCTCATGGCCGCCGCCGTTAGTGCTGACTCCTGTGCTTGCATGGCAATCTACGAGTGTCCAAGGGCCAATGCCGTCTTCGAAGCTGTCATTGTAAGGCAGGCTGAGTGCACCATACTCGGTGGTGAAGGTGACAGCACTTGACCAGCTGCTGACCTCTTCGCCTTTCTTGGCGCGTACCTTTACGGTATAAGTTGTGCCATAGTCAAGACCAGTCAGTGTGTAAGGATTGTCTTCGATGTTCTCGGTAACAACATCGTTCACGTCAATGTCGAAATACTTTTCTTCGCTTACCCAGCTAACAGTGGCTTCCAGACCGCCGTCGTAGTTGACCTTGAGACCAGTGGGCTTCAGAACGCCGTCGAAACCACCAATAGTGTAAGTGAAGGTGGTCTTGGGGATGAAGTTCTTCTGGTTGGCAGTAACTTCGTCGAGGCTGTTGCTGCTGTGTCCTTGGATACTTGCGCCTTCAACTTCTGCACCAGCGAAAGAGGCACTCTTATAGGTGCCCTTTACGGTTTGGTACACGCCAACGAGCAGATTGCCGCCATTATAGGTGTACGGCTGGTCAAACTCGAGAGTCATTGTGCTCTGGGTTGCGTCGAGTGGGCCTTCGAAAACGAGGGTAGCATCGTCAGTGCCAGAGTAAGCGCTGATTGTAGCTTCGTCCACTTCCTTCATGAACACTTGGAAGTTTCCTCCCCAGGCTACTGATGCGGGAGAGGACAGGTAGAAGGTCATCTGTGTGATGGTGTTACCTGCCAATGCAGTAAGTTCTGCCTGAGCAATGACAAACTCACTCTTTTGGTAGCTGTCTGCCCAGTAACCTTCTACGGGAACGTTGCTACTTGTGGCTTCGCCGTCCGCGTACACGGTAAATTCATCTGCCCTCGCGCCTGTAAGGCTGAAGAGCACAGCGAGCAACATCATAGATGCCCTCGCCAGGAAAGTAGTTTTTCCTTTCATGTTGTTAATAATTAAGTTAAACATATAATTAGTTAATACTTGAATTGCGTACATCCTACTATATGCAAAATCGAAGCAAAGGTAACACTTTTTATGAAAATGGGCAAGCGTTTTGCCTGTTTTTTGCCTTTTCTGCCATGTTTATGTATCATTGTTGCATAAATATGACAGTTTGCCGCACCCATTGAGCACGAAAGCCATATACATCGGCATGGTCAGAAGGTGTGTTCCATCTCGTCCGGCTAAATCCAGAATAATAGAAGGACGCACCTCGGTGCGTCCTTCTTTTGGGGTCACTTAATCATGAACTTCTTGCCGTCCTTGATGTAGATACCACGAGGTAATTTACAATTTGACGATTTACGATTTATAATTTGGCCGGCAAGGGTGTAGCAAGCCCCCTCCCCGCTCCCCCCTTTGGGGAGTGCTTCTATGCCGTCGGGGTCGTCTTCGCCGAAGGTGAGGGCAAACTGCTTGACGAGGCTGCCGCCGCTGAGCTGGAAGTAGGCACGCTGTGCTCCGATGGTGGCACCCAGCAGGGGATGGTGGAGCTTGTTGCCGCTGCCTATGAAAAGGATGCTCTGGTTCTCATCCGTGAAGGTCGTGCCGGTGTATGTGCCCTTGAACTGGACATTGCCGTCGGTGCTGATGACCTTTTGGTCGTCGGGGTCTTCGCTGCTGATGGTCACGCCTGCGAATGTGGGATTGCTGATGGGTTCGCCCTCCTGCTCCCACTTCACGAGGTAGGCATGGCCTGCTTCAATCACAGAGGCAGGCACAAAGTCGAGTGTGAGCGTGCCGGTGCTTGCGTCGTAGCCTGTGCGGCATGCCCCGCTGTTGCCCAGCTCCATCATTGTGGCGCCTTCAAGCGGTGTGCCGGCCAGGTCGCTGAGGTTGAAGGGCAGGCAGAGGGTGTTCCAGTCGCCATCCCTGTAGAGGGTGCGGCCTTGCAGTGTGACGTTGCAGTTTGCCTTGCCGTGGAGGGATGCAATCAGGTCGGCATTGTCGCCGCTGTTGGCAAGCTCCAGCAGGAAGGCGGCATGGCAGTCCACATGGTATGCAACGGGTTCGGCCAGCTTCTTCTTGCCGGAGAAGATGAGGTTGCCTGCCACGTCGTAGGCGGCATAGACGCACTCGTGGTCGTAGCTGCCCTTTACCCACTGGAACTCGATGTCGCGGCCATCGGGCACTTCGACGTCATAGACCTGTGCCTCGTTCTTCTTTGCCGCATTGGTGTTGGAGAAGGTGCCAAGCTCTGTGCCAGTCAGGACATCCACCACCTTGATGGCTGCACCGTTCCAGCCGTCGCCCATGAGGTCGGTCAGCTCAAGGCGTATTTGGCATGTCTCGTAGGAGAGGTTTGTGGTGAAGCTGACGGGTTCTGTCCATTCGCTCACCTCGTCATCTTTCCGCGCGCGTACCTTTATTATATATGTCGTGGCAAGTTCGAGGCCCGTCAGCGTGCAGGGGTTGCCGACGCCCTCCGTCACAGTGCCGTTCACATCGATGTCGAAGGACGTGTCATCGCTCGTCCAGCTCACTGTGGCTTCGTCGCCTCCGGTGTAGCTGACAGCAAGGTGTCTGGGCTTCCTCACGAACGTGACGTCGCCCGGCGTGAAGTCGAAGGTTGTCTTGGGCCGGAAGTTCTGCTGGCTGATGCTTGCACCGTAGCCGCCCACTGAGACGCCGTCGATGAAGTCGCCCTGCCAGTTACTCTTCACATAGCTGCCCGATACGGTCTGGTTGACGCCGACCAGGAGGTTGCCGCCCTCATAGAAGAACGGCTCGTCGAAGGTGATGGTCATCTTCTTGTCGACGATGGAGAGGCTGCCGGAGTAAACCTTCTCCAGTGTGCTCCAAGATTTCAGGGAAGAGATGGTGCTTTCCTCCACCATCTTCAGATAGACGTCGAACTGGGCAGCTCCCCAGCTGACGGAGGACTGCGAAGCATAGAACGTCACGCCTGTGAGGGTACCGTAGAGCATGTCCTCCAAGTCTGCCTCGGCGATGATGAACTGGCTCTTGGAATAGTTGTCTGCCCAGTAGCCATAGACGGGCACGACCTCGTTGGTGAGGCTTGTCACCACGTTCAGTGTTGCCGTCAGGTCGCTGTTGCTGTAGTATTCGCCCTCGGCATTGACGAAGCAGAAGGTGAAGATGTATGTGCCAGTCTGTGTGGGTGTATAGGGTATGACAACGTCCTGTGTCGCCCCGGCAGGGATGACGACGCTTTCGCACTCGATGAGGTAGTCGTCGTCCTCTTTCCTCAGGCAGAGCCAGATGTCGCCGTCGTAGGGGTCTGTGCTGTTGTTGGTGACGTTGAAGGTGACTTCAACCTGTGTGCCAGGCTCAACAGGTGTGTCGCTCAGCGTGATGCTGTTCAGCGTGAGGTCGTTGGCGTTGGGTTCAATGTCGGCTGTTGTGCCGGTTGCCGTTGACCTCTGTATGCCGACGACAGCATCCTGTCCGTAGTGGAAGCCGTCGGTGGATGTGCTGCCACCGATGCCCTGCTGGTCGGGGTCGAGTGCCGAGAGCACGAAGTAGTTGTCGCTCAGGCCGCCCCATCCCCAGTTGATGTGGAAGAAGTCGGTGTTCATCTCGAACTTGTAGCCGTCGCACACGAACTCGTGTCCGCCGCCGTCGGACAGTCCGCCGTAGCAAACAGGGCGCTTGTGCGAGACCTCGTGGTAGATGAGGTCAGTCCAGTTGGCGTATGTGTAGGAACTTCGCGACACGAATCGTGTGGTGTAGGGGTTGTAGTCGAAGTACTCGCGGAGGCCAATGGCGACATCCTCGGTGTAGGCGCCGGAGGAGGGGCCGTACATCATCTTGACGGAATAGCCGCAATACTGCATCAGCGTAGCCACGGCTGTTGCCTCGGTGGTTGTGTAGCTGCCGGAGTAGCTGTCCTTCATGTGATCCCAGTCGAAGGTGGTGACGGGCAGGGAGGACAGGTTGTAGTCAGAGGTTGTGTAGCCAGGAATGACCTTTGTCGATTGTGCCGGCCATTTGTGGTAGTACATCACCTGTGCCATCGCCGTTGCCACGCAGCCGGTGGCGCACCTGCCGCCGTAGTATGTGGGGCAGAGGTTGTTGTAGGGTGTGCCTTGGTTCCAAGTGGAGGTACACAGCGGTGCGACGGCTGTGGTGGGGTGTGTGCCGACCTTGCTGCGCGGCATGTTGGACTTGGGTATATCGCTGCCGTGCTCCTTCAGCCATGCTATCTCGTCGGCATAGCCCTGTAGCCACGCCCGCATATTGTCGGGCATGTTGTCGGGGTCGAAGCTGCCGCTCTCGCCGAAGCCGAGGATGGGACGTGTGCGGTCTTCGTTAGAGACAACGACGAATCCGTCGTCGCCCTCTACGTTGAACACATAGAGTCCGCTCACCTTGCCAGCCAGTGTGAGCTGCGGCGTGGCGCCCTGTGCATGGCGCGGACTGCTGGAAGAGGTTTTCTTGCTTGCCAAAAAGTTCAGAGCCTCCTCAAGGGCTTGCTCTGTCGTTACGTCCTCAGCCCAGATGCCTGTCGTGCAGAACAGGGCGAGGAGCAGTGTCATCACGGTGTGTGTGAAGTTCGTTTTTGCGTTCATCTTGTATGGTTTAGTCTTGTTGTTTGCAAATACAATTGTCCGAAAGGTACAAATCGGGCGCAAAGGTACAACATATAATTCAAATAACCAAAAAACGAAAATCAAAAATGTTTGTAGATGGAACACAAAGGCACAAAGGCGCAAAGACACGAAGAATTGCGCCTGAAATGTAGGCACTTAGAGATGCCCTTTCATAACCTATAGGATGTGGGCTTACGAGGCGATGTTGCGGGATTACAAATCCCTATATCAAAAAGCGGGCGGATTGCAAATCCGCCCGAACGTAGGAAGGGGTAACATGTTCTGGCGGATTTGCAATCCGCCAGTGTCGAGTATTAGGATTTGCAATCCGCCAGAACAAAGGAGGGTTACTCTTCACCCATGAGAATCTTCATCATTTCGCAGGCGGAGTAGGGGACAGGCGTGCCGGGGCCGAAGATGCAGGCAACACCGGCCTTGTAGAGGAAGTCGTAGTCCTGAGCGGGAATGACACCGCCGGCTGTGACCATGATGTCCTCGCGCCCCAGCTTCTTCAGCTCTTCAATGAGCTGCGGGATGAGGGTCTTGTGACCTGCTGCAAGGGAGCTTGCGCCCACGATGTCCACGTCGTTCTCCACTGCCTGACGCGCTGCTTCGGCTGGTGTCTGGAACAAGGGTCCCATATCTACGTCGAAGCCGCAGTCGGCGTAACCTGTTGCGACAACTTTCGCGCCGCGGTCGTGACCGTCCTGACCCATCTTTGCAACCATGATGCGGGGGCGGCGGCCTTCCTTCTTGGCGAAGGCATCGGTCATTTCACATGCCTTCTCGAAGAACTTGTCGTTCTTGCTTTCACTTCTATACACGCCTGAAATAGTTCTGATTA
>JAFXZK010000001.1 GCA_017541265.1 Bacteroidaceae bacterium
AGCGGGTCGCAGGGCGTGTAGTTGTCAAAGAGTTCAGCCAGCTTGGGATAGAGCGAGAACGCGAGGTGGTCACGCTTGTTCTTCGTGGCTCCCGTCACGTCGATGCCGTCCTTGCCAAAGCGGGCATAGAGCCGCTTGTCAAGACGCATGGAGAGGTTCTGCTTCTCGGAGGTCTTGGCCTTCCACTCCTTGCCGTTGCTCCTGACGGAACGCAGCGCACCGCACACATCCTTATAAACCTTGATGACCATCTGCGAGGAAAGCATCTTGTATTCGCTCCGCAGCCAGTCATAGCAGGCACAATGGATGGCTTTTGTGTTCAAAGGCACGCCGTTCTCCTTGACGAACTTGGCACAGGCATCATACGCCCTGGCAGCCTCGCCGAGCAGACGCAGCCAGTAGTCCGTCACCTCCTTCGGGGCGACGAGCCGGACGTTGTACGTCAGTGTTGGCTTGCTTTCAGTCTTGCGCATGATGCCTGTGCTATACCTTTATATATATCTCTACTCCCAGGCGTTATTTCTGAGCCTTTCCTCATTGCAGCAAAGGGTGATGCTGTAGTCGTTGGTGTAGTCGATGTCCCCGTCTTCCAACTCCAACTGGTTCAGCTCCGCGTGGGAAATGTCCGTGAGTGTTGTCTTGACGAGGGTGTCGCCCTGCTGCACATAGATTACAGGCGGGTTGCGAAAGTCAACAGACAGCATCTGCCCGAGCACCCAAGTCTCGGCAGCGGTGGTGTAGTCGCGCTTCAACTTTGTGAACACGACTTCTGGCATCATCTGTGCCAACTCGCGGCGAACCGTCTCGATGTGCTTGAAGTCCAAATAGACTATCTGCACATGCACCTGACCGCCGTCCTGCGTCACATCCAGTCCGTAGAGGAACTTGCCAAAGTAATCCTTCAGCATCTTCTTGTAGTCGCGTCCCTGCGACTGAGGGGTTTTGATTCTTCTCATATCACATGTATTTTAAGCAAAATGGAGCAGCACTGCGCGTTGCTATGGCCACATGTGCTGAGCCACCGGAGCCTTTCGGCTGACCGACGCGGTTACTGCCCCAATGGGGGTTATTCTTATTTGGCAGATACAATAAATGCCACCAGTAGTGGCGGCATCGACGTACCGCACATGTGTTTTAGCACTGCAAAGTACGGAAGAAATTCCCACACTCGCAAATATTCTTTTAGAAAATTACAAGGGAAATGTTATAGAACATAATTTTAGAGATATGAATACCAACACACTTCCACCCCTACCCCACTCATGGAGCGAACTTACATGGGAACAGCTCACGCAGATGTGGGAAGCCAAGATACGCTACGGCGGACAGCCAGACATGGCACGAGCTGCCGCATTGCTTTCGCTTTGCGGCTGCTATGTGTGCCGTGATGCCATCGCAAGCTCCCCAAGAACGGGCGAGACAGTCTATACCCTAAAAGGAAAAGACGGAAAGTTGTGGGCCACAACAGCCCGCGAATTGTCATACCTCGCAAAACAGGCTCTTCCGTGGTTTGACTATCCGTATGGAGACCAGGGAGAAAAAGAAGAGCGCGACAATGACGGAAATGTTACAAGAGAACGCCGCGAACCAGTAATAGGCTATGTCAGCCCCATGCGCGATGCCATGATACTGCCACAGGACAAAGTTAAAATCAAAGTCTCGAAAACCGGATTCGCACATTGGTTTAAGCTTCCTGATGCAGCCTGCAATAATCTGACTTGGCAGCAGTACCGCACCATTCAGAATATCACGCCGCAATTGTTCTCGGAGAACGCCACGGACGAACAGACGATTGACCTGCAAGCCCAATTCCTTGCCCACATTCTCACACCGCGTAGCATTGCCGTGTTTGACAAAAGCGGCGACAGCATCAAGTTCCGTCAGCACTATACATACGAATACAACACGGACAGGGCAGAAGGCATGGTGTCGTATTGGAAGAAGGTACTCACAAGGAATGGGAACATAGAAGGGGCTGTTCTCTTTTATATTTGTTTCCAGGTCTATCAAACCGCCCTGGAATACTACAGCATCTCCTACCCTCTCCTTTTCAGCGGCAGCGGGAAAAACGACCCGCTCAAAGATGCTCTTACGGGCGAAGTCAATACTATCAACGCCGTTATGATGGAGGCCAACTATACCAATCAACAGGAGGTGTATGATAGCAACGTGACTTTCATCCTCGACATCCTTAATACAATGGCAAAGAAGGCAAAAGAGATAGAGAGAATTAACGCAAAAATCAAGAAGAAATGAAAAGGCAGGTGCAACACACAGACATCAACAAGTTAAAGTCCCACGAAATCGGGCAACTTGTCATTAACAACTGGAAACGCATTGAGTATGTCTGCCACAGGCGGACAGAACGTGTCATCTCTGCCATAAAGCATGGGCAAAAATATGATGACGTGTCCTGCGTAGAATGGACATCGCCAGAAGGCCTGCTATTTTGGCTTTTCGTGGATTATCGGCATCAAACGCCAGTAATGATTCCATGTATCGTCGGCGGCACGAATGAACGTCCGAAGTTCTACTTTCCGCAGAACTATATTGATACTGGAGCAGCACAAATAGATTGCTACACCTATCATTTCATGGAACGCTACCGCCAGCGGACATCAAAACTTGTTATGCCAATGAGGGAGGTAGTGGGACGATTCGCTTTGGCGAACATTAGTAATATCTGTATTTGGCAAGACGAAGATGATAGTTGTCGAGCGTTTGCTGTACGGCAAGGGCTGGCCTTTGCAAAAGCCGACAGGGTATATAACCGATGGATCTACACAACTTATGTTTCAAATGATATGCTGGGCGAGACACAGCGCGAAGCGAAAGCCATCATACAGGAACTCCTCGACCGCCAAGATACCCTCTTCAATGGTGCGAAAAAGTACCATCAGGCAGAGTGGGACTTACTGGATGCCGTAATAACCCAAAAGCTAAAGCGGCTCCGTCCGATTGCACAGGAAATATACAACAGTTATTACGAAGAAATCAACGAATAAATAATCAGCTATGAATTATGCAGAATCAAAAGTGCCAGAAAGAGTCAATGCTGCACAGGGCGCATTGTCTGTGGCACTTGAACAAATAGACAGCATCCAGCGGAAAGACCGTACCGAGGATGTGAATACCCTGCTAAGTGAGGCGGCAGACCGCATCTATGAAGCAATGGAATTGTTGAAGAAGATTGACACAGGCCAATACAACAATTTCTTTAACGGCGAGAGAGTGAAGCCAAATCCCTGCCATATACGACACGGCAAGCGAGTAGAGAAGATATACAGCACAGAACAAAATTCTTGAAGCCATGATGAACGAAGACGTACCAGATAGCACCATACTCCTATATGTGCAGCGAGAGAACCGCCAACTGCGGCGCGAGATTGAGGAACTGAAGGAAGGCATCAAATGGCGCGACTTAGCCATCCACGGCTTCAAGCAATGGCAGAAGCAGGTGGCAGAATATAACTACCTGTATTGGGTGCGCAAAGGGGCCGACCTTATGGAAAATCCACCAGGCGAAGATGAAAGGAAAAGGCTGTTGGCTGTTCTGGAAAGCACCAATCCCCTGTCGGAGCAGATAGGCAAGACAAAGCAGGCATTGAAGGCACTGAGAAAAGAGCTGAAGCAACTCGGCAAGATGAGCGCGGAGCTTGGTGAAGAAAACGAAGAATAAACTGTTATAATTATGCACCATGGAAGAAATAACTTTTACAGACTTCTGGAATGCCTATGGGCTGAAGCGTGACAAGATAGCAGCTGAACGTGCATGGAAGCGACTCGGCAAGCGCGACCAGCGTGCGGCCTTCGACGGCATCAAGACGTATAAGGAAGATTGCTCCAAGCATGGCCGCATGATGATGTATGCGCAAGGCTATCTCAACCATCGGCGATGGGAGGATGAGCCGGAAGAGCCAGCGGCAAAAGCCGCGCCTCCTTCCTCTTCGGAAATTCCACTCCCAAGCAATAGCAGCCACCGCCCGCCTGCTGCACTTGAACTGTCGGCGCTCGCATCCCTAAAGAAAAAGCTCCGCGAAAAGACACCGCAAAAGCCGTATCGCTGGGAAGAATACCTACGCATCATCGACGGCATTTCTGTGTCATACGTTGACGAGATAGGGGGTAGGCTGCATCTTTGCGTTATGATTAACGGCAAGCAGGAGCGCATCACGGACTATATGATTGATTACTACGATAGCTACCAGGACTTCATTGAAGCCCTTGCGCGATACTTCAATATCAATTATATTTCCTTCGACCCTTGACAAATCTGCCTATGGTAAACGCAGCCAACTCAAACGAAAAAACATTCTACCTCGTACTGCCAACTCTGCAATACGACTGTTCTGAACACCATCTGTATGGTTATGAAACCGAAAATGCTTTTTCGGCGGCCATCAACAAGCTGTTCCTCCAGTGGCGCAACCATGTGGGTGAATGTATCGACAGGCGGTTTGGCTTTCTGCGCCTGCGTTTTTGTAACTGCTATGGCGGGCATGATGACGTATGGCTCCCGAAGTTCATGGTCAGGCAGACAGCCCCTCCGGAAGAATCCCCCGTGCAGGATAACGAGGAAGCAGAGATAGAGAAAACACTTGACAAAGTGTTCGGCTTCGACTGAGCGAAGCCACGCCTGCCCTTGACAAAGCCAACAAACAAATTATTTTGTCGCTATAACGTAAACGTCATAGCGACAACATGGAGCATTTAGCATTAGAAGTTTTCGACCGCGACGGTAGCGGGAGCAAATACGCATTCCTTCCAAGTGACACCAGTATCACCATCACAGACACTTCGGAGATTTTCGACTCAGGCGACATCTGGAGCCACGCCTTTAAGCTTAACATTCCTGCCAATGCGCACATCTTTGGCTCTGCCGGAGAGATACACGGCTCTCGTCTGCACGAGCAGATAGACAAGCGTCGCGCCCGTCTTTGGGTAGAGGGGCTGCCCTTGTATTATGGCTACCTCCGTCTTGATGACGAGGTTGATGTCGATGAATATGGCGATGTCAACGTCAGCTTCGAGAGCGGCAGAAAGACTTTCCATGATATGATAGACGGTGCAAAAGCCAATCAGGTGCCGCTGATGGGCGACGTGCTTATCGGTATGGCTGTTGACAGGGAACGACCTGCTTTGTCAAAAATAAACGCAGAAATAACTATTGATGGCGTATTTGGCGGGAACCATAATGACGTAACAGATTCCCTGACACCAGGTAGTAGCTCAGAAAGGACTTCTCGCTCTGTGTGTCCCGCAAAAATATATTATAAGATTCCTCCGCAGCAATTGCCAAAGTTTGTAAAGCCATACGGGGATTGGAAGAAAGACGATGGCTCCAATGAATCTATTGCTTGGGAAGACACGGTGAATACCGATTATGGCTATGATGGTGCGCATCCACCATACTGTAATGTCCCCGTTTGCTATCAGGATCACGAATGGCGTGCAAACGACAGCGGCGATATGGAAATCCAGAAGGTACGCAGACTGCATGTCAGCGACGCAACACGCATCAACCCAGCCCCTAATTTCTTTGTTCTCTATTGGCTGGATTGTCTGATGAAACACCTGGATATTCACATAAAAGAAAACCAGATGTCCACGATTGAGGATTTGAGACGTTTGTTCTTCGTGAATACCAAATGCGCTTATGAAACAAAAGAGACTCAAATTTACCGTGACACATTTGATAACATTAGCTATATACCTTTTGTTGGAAACAACCCAATAGTAGTAAAAGGAGAGAATGATGTAGAGCCGTCGAAAATCAATCTTACAGAACATTCTCGCCAGGAATACAAAGTTGGGCTTTATACAGGGGACCCCGACTTTTCAGGTGCAACGGCAAAATTAACAAGGCTTGATTCCGTCGGGAGTATTTCTTTAACATGGCATAAGGCATACGCAACCAGCGACAATTTCCCCGATGTTAATATAACAGAGGTAATCGAGGCCATTGAAGCCGCATTTGGCGTCAGGCTGTTGTTCAACAAAGACTACACACAGGTGCGAGTAATTCTTCTCCGTAATGTCCTTCGTTCCAATGAAGTTCAAGAATTGAATTGTGAAGTAATAAGCAATTCAAAACAAGAGAACAGCATCCGTGGATTCCGCATGACATACGGAGGCGCAGAAGACGACACCTCTTATAATTATAAGGGATTTATTAAGGCAAAGACAAAAATACAAGGGAACTGGCTTACTCCTAAAGAAACTCACGATTATTCAAAGTTTTCGCTTGAAAATAGTTATTCGGATGTATTGAAATACAAAGATAGCCTTGACCCAACTTGTAGAATTGTTAGCAATACAGGAAATTCATACGTTGTTAAAATTGACGATGATTCAAAAGACCCAAACGAATGGTTCCCGTCTCTGTTCGAGGTTGGTCAATTCATGGACGCAGAGGACGGTGACTGTTCAGGGGAAGAAGACACAATAAAAGAGATAAGGCTTGGGTTTACTCCGGTTGGGGTCATAGTAACAGAAGACAAAGGCAGTGGTGAAGAGCAATTTGCTATATTTGTGGACAAGGAAATGTCTGTGTCCGCAGATATGGATATTGTTGACAATTCATATTCGCTGCCAGAATATGCAGATAGGGTTACAGGTGACGGCGATGCCGTTAATGGCTCTTCTGTTATTCAGAACGCAGCATATCTAAAAGGTTTGTTTGAGGTCGCAACGCAGGTGCCGATAACCGCCAAATTTGTTAATCTGAATAATGAAGAGGTTGATTATTTTCCGCTTTTAGTAACATTGGGTGGCATCGATACTGTTAGCCTGTGGTACGAAGTTACATCCAGCTGGATTAACGAGGGGTATCGCCTATACCTTGACGACAATTACAAGATAAACGATGAAATGGAGTGTCCACTCGAACAGAAAGACTGGGGCCTTTCCCTCGGTATTTTAAGGGAAAGCAGACAACCTTCTGGCACAGTGACATCCCCCCGTGTTAGGTATGAAGATGACCTTGAAGAAGGTGAAGGTAATGAATCGTGGGAGAAAACTCAAGGCATGTACGCAAAGACACATCCAGACATCTGCGATGATTACGGAAGCATTTTCAACACATCCTATGTCGATACATCTAACAGCGTATCTTTGAAGCTTCGCGCGGAAAAACCTAACGTAAACGCCACCCCCGCAGAGAAAAAACTAAAAGAACCACAATATGTCACGACGGAAACAACGACAACAGAAACTGTTGTGACAAGCAAGGAAGATGCGAGGCAGGCAATTCTACAGTTGTTTAATACAGGGAATCATCTAACAAAGCAAAATCTACTCGACACAAGCAGATTTTCAAGAGCAAACCTAAAAACGGAATTAGGTAATTCTATCCCGTGGGCTTTGCTGAACGATACCGTTTGTATATCGCATGAAAAATATGACGAAAATGACATTTTTATCGGCTACGAATGGGAGCCGGTTAATATGTTATGGACGACAATCACGAGAGGTGGCGGGAAACACAATCTGCATTATATGTATAACGAGGATTGGGGTACTCCTGGAGGGTATATCGGAGAAGGACCTTGGGGGAGAATTTTTGGGCCGCTTTCTTTGAATGAGTTTTTGGAAGACGAAAAATATGGCGGGCATCCGATGGGAGAAGGCCTTGTTGTCGACACATATTCTTCCAAGGAGCGCATGGACATGCTATACCAACTTCTTTGGATTCATGCAGGCTCTAATGAAGAAGTGCATAACTACCATCTTCCAAATGGATATTCCTATAAGAAGACCGTCACGGTTACTACTGTCATAACCCAGAACCCGGATGTTCCATCGCTATATTATGACAAGACAAGGCCGGAAGGCGTTGTTGTTGTGACAAACAAAGATTACGCAAAAAGAATAATGAGTTCGATGTTTGCGTTTTGCAACACCGACCTTTTCAATCGACCGGAAGTTCCATTGTCAGATTTGCGCGAAAAAGGATGGGAGGCTGATGGTGACGGCTATGCCACTGTATTTAGCGTGGGAATTGGTGTCACTGACGACAAAGGCATAATGCACGAAATTCTGTGGACTCCAATACAAGAGGACGGGCAAGTCCTCTCGGAATTGGAACTGCGAACCTATATACATAACCTTGAAGGTCTGTCTGTGGCAGATATGAGAGAGGCAGATTTCAATGACAAAAAGCTTCTTCTCGACATAGATACAGATGAAACGAGAGCGGACATTTTGCATAAATTGCAGGAGCTTTATTACACTCCAAATGGAACGAAAATAACCCCTGTTATTTTACCTCCTAATAATTCTGAGTTCCTTGGGATTACGGACTCCGCATTGCAACATAGAGGTCTTGCAGATAAATTTTACAGAGAGTATTCTTATTGGGTGCGCAATGCACGCATCTCAAAGAAACAGGTAATAATGAACATATCACAGATAATAAGCATAGACAAGACGAAAAAAATACGCATAGGCGACCTGATTGGCTTTATCAAGAATATGCAGTATTCCGTTGATATTCAAACCGGCCTTGGAATGGTAACACTTGAAATATGGTATTTATAAACTTAATTATACGAAGCAATGACAGGTAGCAGCAGCAGTAGCAGTAGCGATTCAAATATCGTTATAATCGGTGGAATGGTTGGCGAATATAGCACATTTTTCACAAACGACCCGGTTATAGTGGTCGTAGGAAATGTCGAGTTCCCGCCAGAAAGCACGGTAAGGGTGGTTCGTCTGGATGTTATATACGACGATAACGGAACAGATGTGGTTGTTGGCGAATTTTCTGGAGACGCAGGTGTTTCAAGCTCATTGATATTTGACATATCATCTGCGCTACGCACCCTGTGGAGCGGGTGTGACTTTTCCGAAAATGTCACTTGTGCTCAGTCGGCAGCTACAGATAATCAAACTATATCGCACACGATGGAGCCAATACCATATAAGCTCAGGGTATATACGGAATACATAAGCAGTGTTGATGGGTATCTCGTTACGACAGACTCCGGCGATAGGGCAGGCGGGCTTTGCGTGCCTGGTGGCCGAACAGAGATGGAGCGCTCCGATGCAGTATATAATGATATATCCGTTCTCGAAAACTCCAATCTCTATAATGGCGATGCAAGCACGAAACCCACTACAACACCAGAGCGAGTTGGCAGAGATAGTATTACGTCCTGGGTAGATACGGGACAGGCGGGGACAACGTGTTATTATTATCCCGCGTCCGCAACGCCAGGACAGCCGGCATCCACCCCTCATGCCCCCATTGTTATTCGCGATACCATTCCATACACAGATTTTCTGTTCGTGAATCGGCGCGGTGCTGTTGAAACATGCAGCGCAAAAATACTTGAATCGCTCGACATGGCAGTGGAGGCAAAACAGTATAACCGATGCGAAGCGCCAACGTATAGGCCCTCTCGTTCTATAATGTCCGTTGCTACTGGCGGGCGTCGCTCATGGAGCATGTCGAGTGGCTACCAAACACGCGAATGGGCAGAATGGTGGGCTTTGGAGTTTCTTATGGCCCGTCGCCATTGGATGCTCTACAAAGGGAAGTATGTCCCTGTTACCGTAACGCCATCCAAAAAGGCAACGAGCATCTACGACCGTACAAAGCAGCAAATGCCCAGCGTAGAATTTACTGTTACTCTTGCACTTGAAGGCTAAAACATAAACACCCAAGGCTCAACGCTAAATGCTATGTGAGACATCTGCCCTTGCTTCCCAAAGCAGAACTCTTATATTACGCAATAACAATATAACAGCACAGCAAAATGAAACCAAACACAAAAGAATGGATCCAGTATGGCTCTGCCATTGCCATGATAGCAAGCGGGATAGTTCTTGCTTTCCTCAGCTTCTTTTTTAATAACTACGATATTGCCGAAGGTGTACTTTGGTATATTAGCCAGGCACTCATCTATGCAGGCGGCGTGTTTGGCGTTAGTATATATTTCAAGACACGATTGGGCGAGTTTGAGCACAGAGTAAGAAACGAGCTGTCAGAATACATAAACAAGGAAAAAGAATGAAGATGCCAGACAGGTACATCTTCTGATTATAGTACGGGTCAAAGCAACCGCCGACAATCAAATTGCGATTGTCGGCGGTTGTGGTAATGTAGTTCTGTTCATTGTGCCCTGCGCCTCTTCTCGCTCACTTTGTCGCGCTCCCATCCGTACTCGCTGTGAAGTGCGCTGGCTTCGTCGAACTGTTCCTGAGTGATTAGACCCTCCGCAAGGAGTCCGCGCAAGAACCAGCGGCGGCCAATGTGTTTTAGTGTCTGGTTGTAGATGGGCAACTCCTTGCTGTCGTACTTCACCTTCCCGTCCACGATGCGCTTGATGCACTCCGGGATGGCGACGGTGATAAAGCAGGGCTTTTCTGCTGCCATGCCTGTCGAAACTGCGGGTTCTTCTGTACTTGCTTCGTCACTGTTTGCATCGAGATTGTGGTTACGTCGCTTCAGTTGTTCGCGAAGCTCTATCTGACTCTCTGTTGTGCCGGTCTTCTCTCTCTTGCGGCGACCAGCGTTCATGTCGAATGCCATAATGCTTATGTTTTGTGGTTATTCTAATAATATATTAGTGCTGCCGTGTTGCAATGTTGCAACATCATTCAGATGCAATGTTATAGTGTTACTTTCTTTAGTTTCCGCTGTACTTCGTTGGCAAGCATGATAAACTCTTCTGCAACAGGGTTGTTATGGTCAAAGTCGAAGATGCTGACGTGATGGAAAAGCGACTTGCTGACGGCACTGCGTCTGCTAATGACCGTCTGGAATATCTGCTTGCCGAACTTGTCCCTAAGTGCAGCTTCAGACTGCTTCGCCTCGGTTAGATTGCCCTGACGCATGGTAACGATTGCACCAAGAACATCAAGTCGCTCATTGTCGTTTCCCTGTATGTCGGCCACATATCCGAGGTAGTTATCCAGTCCGTCAAGTGTGAAGCCTTCAAGCGACACAGGGATGACCAATGCCGTTGCAGCAATCAGGATATTGTCTGTCACCACTACTGGCGCAACAGGAGAGTCCATGAGGATATAGTCAAAGCTACTCCCCCACTCTACCAGTCCTTCGCCTGTATGGTCGTCGATGCTCCTGCGGAAGGCACGAGCCAGGACGTTGGCCGCATTGCGCACCGTAGAGAGCTTCGCGCTTGCTTCGGACATTCCTATTGTGCTGGGCGTATAATAAAGCCCGCTGCTGTCCCTATACACGGGAATATCAGCCCCGCGTGTCAGCGTGTCGAAGATGGTAGGGTCGCCCGCCAACTCTCGCTCCTGCTCCCAATCCGTGCAGGACGTGAGGTTACATTGGTGGTCGAAGTCCATAATCAATACCCGATAACCTTGCAGCCGAAGCGCCGTAGCCAGATTCAGGGTAGTTGTAGTCTTCCCTACCCCACCCTTGTAGTTGCCGATGGCGATAATGCCATGCAACCGCGTTTTCTCATTCTTTCCTTTCATAATACTGTTTTGTTTAGTTGTAACTATACTCCATTATTACTGTGTTCCATTGTCGTTTTGCAGCTTTGCCACTATGTTTATACGTTCCTTTGTTGTGCTGCAACATTGCAGAACAGCGGCACGCCAACACTATGACATTGCAACACGTCTCTGTCACTTAGTTACCATGTTGCAAAGCTAACGCTATACATAGTTGCAGGGTTGCAAACAAGGCAATGTAAAAACGGAGAGATTCTTATTTTTTATTGTAGCTGGTGCAAAAGTACATCTTTCTGCTGTAACAGCAAAACATTTTGGTGTAAAAATGCTACAACTATGCTACATAACATATTTGTAACACGATATATAAACGATGTTACAAAGTTTTAACATTGTTATGTTAAGTCTTTATTGTGTTGCAATGTTGCAACACTACATAGAAGCAAAAGAGCCGCGATTCACAAATCTTTGCGCCAGGAAGCCACGCGGTCTTTAGCCGCGTGGAGGAATGGCGCCTCCTTTTTAATGTTTAACAATGTTGGCATATCTCTAAAATTATGTTCTATAACACTTCCTGCGTAATTTTCTAAAAGAATATTTGCGAGTGTGGGAATTTCTTCCGTACTTTGCAGCGCTAAAATTAAAGTGCGGTACGATGATGCCGCCACAACTGGTGGCTATTTTTGTATCTGCCATATTAGAATAAAAACCCCATTGGGGCTGTACAGCGTCGGTCAGCCGAAAGGTTCCGGTGGCTTTGCACTTTAAGCCATAGCAACGCGCAACGTGCAGCCCCATATTTGCTAAAATTAAAGTGTTATGAGAAGAATCAAAACCCCTCAGTCGCTGGGACGCGACTACAAGCAGATGCTGAAGGACTACTTCGGCAAGTTCCTCTACGGACTTGACGTAAAGAACAAGGGCGGCCATGTGCAGGCCCAAGTTGTCTATTTCGACTTCAAGCACATTGACACCGTGCGCAAGGAACTGGCGCAGATGATGCCGGAGGTGGAGTTCATCCGCCTGAAGCGTGACTTCACCACAACCGCCATGACGTGGTTGCTTGGTCAGACACTTTCGCCGGATTACCGCAACAAGCCCGTCATCTACGTGAAGCGTGGCGATGACATCATCAAGACCGACATGGTTGACCTTGCACAGTCCGAACTTTGCCAGATGGAACTGGAGGAAGGGGATATTGACTACCCCGAGGCCAGCGACCTTGACCTTTGCCTTATGGATGACGAGACAATGAGGCAACATTCTTGGGACTGATATATATATAAAGGTATAGCACAGACATCATGCGCAAGACAGAAAGCAAACCCCTGCTGACGTACAACGTCCGGCTCGTCGCCCCAAGGGAGGTGACGGACTACTGGCTGCGTCTGCTCGGAGAGGCTGCCAGGGCGTATGATGCCTGTGTCAAGTTCGTCAAGGAGAACGGCGTGCCTTTGAACACAAAAGCCATCCATTGTGCCTGCTATGACTGGCTGCGGAGCGAATACAAGATGCTTTCCTCGCAGATGGTCGTCAAGGTTTATAAGGATGTGTGCGGTGCGCTGCGCTCTGTCAGGAGCAACGGCAAGGAGTGGAAGGCCAAGGCCTCCGAGAAGCAGAACCTCTCCATGCGTCTTGACAAGCGGCTCTATGCCCGCTTTGACAAGGACGGCATCGACGTAACGGGAGCCACGAAGGGCAAGCGTGACCACCTCACATTCTCCCTCTATCCCAAGCTGGCTGAACTCTTCGACAACTACACGCCCTGCGACCCACTCATCTTCGTGCGCGGCGGTCAGCTCTGGCTCTCCATACCCTTTGACATTCCCGTCGTGAAGCAGGAGGGAGAGGAAGCCGTCGGCATCGACCTCGGTATGCGCCGCCTCTTTGTGACCAGCGATGGCACGGCTTTCCGCGACAAGGACTATCTTCGCAAGCGTCGCCAAGTGCGACACCTCAAACGCCAGCTTCAGAGTAAAGGCACAAAGTCCGCGAAGCGTCGCCTGAAGAAGAAGGCGCGGAAGGAGCACCGCATGTGCGAGGATATGTGCTACCGTGCCGTCAAGACATTGCTCAACTCTACCGACGCTCCAGTTCTCGTAATGGAGGAACTGAAGCAGATTAAGCAGAAAACCTCGCGCCGCAAGAAGAAGGATGGCTTTGACGGCGCAAAGCGCAAGAAGCACAACAACGCTTTCCATCAAGTACCCATCCGTATGTTCCGTGAACTGTTGACTTATAAGGCACAACTCGCCGGCAGGCGCGTTGAAACGGTTGAGCCAGCATACACCAGTCAGACAGACAGCCGTACAGGTAAGCGCGACGGCATCCGCAAGGGATGTCGCTACCACTGCGCTGACGGCCTCGTGCTCGATGCTGACTGGAATGCGGCTGTCAACATCGCTCGCAAGAGCAACCGCCCCGCCTCG
>JAFXZK010000119.1 GCA_017541265.1 Bacteroidaceae bacterium
CATCGAGGTCTTCCTTGACGATGTCATCCCCATTGAGGTATTTACGCTCTAAGATAAACCTGTGACGCTTCAAGCTTGGATTGTTCTTGATGCTTTGCGCCATAAAGTCCAGAGCCTCCTTTTTGCTGGAACAAAAAATGTACTCACCCGGATCCATATAGGCGAATCCGATGCTTGTGGTCACATGCACATGGCTGTCGATGATGCCAGGCATGATGAACTTGCCACCAAGGTCGGTGACATCTCCCTCATACGCTGAAAGACCAGCCTCGTCGCCTACATAGATAAACTTGCCGTCCTTCACTACCAGAGCGGTTGCCTGGAGATTGTCCTTGTTTGAAGTGAAAATCTTCGCGTTCTTAATAATCTGATCTGCTTTCATAATAGTTGTCTTTATTTTAGTTATTCAGGACATATAGTAGTTGGTTAAGAAATAAGTTCTTTCCCAATCCACAATCTTTAACTCAGACTCCTTAGCCGTATGGATGTCGAACTCGTCGAGCACCATCACCTGCCTGTCCTTCAGATCGTAGAGCGGCCACTCCTTCGCCTTACCGTCGGGCGACTGGGCTGCGCTGAGTGACGGATTGCCGGTCTTGGCAAACTGTACCCACATTTTGCGCATGGTCTTCGAGAAGGTTTCGTCGTATGCTCTTCCCGTGAACTCCTGGATCTCCGGATGGGCAAATACTACAGGCAGCTCTGAGGCATGTCCGGCCTTGATGTATGGCTGGGAGGATTCAACCCTGTAGTAGTAGGTGTACGACGTGCCGCCAGCCTTGACCTGTTCATCCGACAGTCTGATTTGCGGTGCAATAAACATCATCTGACTGTACAGGTTGACGGTAGCCTCGTAGTTTTCTCCCTTGATGTCGTTGAGGTAGCTCTCCACCAACGCATTCTCCTTGTCCGTCAGCTGGGCGAGTTTCTCTGCCGTGCGCTCTTTGGCCCACGCATTCCAAGCATCCACGCCAAGGGCTCCCATGAAGGTGTTCATTTCATCCTTGTCGCAGCCCTGAAGGAAGTCGATGTCCTTGGCAGCACCGTTTGCGTAGGCCTCCCACGGATCAAGCGGCAGATAGATGCCGTCTCTCTCTGGGAATGTACGTATGCCGAGGGCACTATATAAGCCGAGAATGGGTGCCCATACTTTCATGATATCCTCGGCGCTGATTTTCTGCAGGTCGGCAACGGTCTTGCAGCCGAGTTTCTCCATCAGGCTGTTCGTGCATGCGATGGCTTGCTCCGCACTTCTCGTCTGGGCGGGAGCGCCACTTTGTGCGATGACGCGCTTGAAATACTTGTGCGAACCCTTGATGAGCGGAAGCATGGTACAGCTCGCCGCACCGGCAGACTCACCCCAGATGGTCACATTGTCGGGGTCGCCACCGAAGGCTGCAATATTCTCGTGAACCCACTTCAAGGCCATCAGCTGGTCCAAGAGACCCAGGTTCTGGGCGTCAGGATAGTCCTTGCCGTCGGGCAGGTGCGACAAGTGTAAGAACCCGAAGACATTGATTCTGTAATTAATTGTCACTACGATGACTTCAGGATTCTCGTTAAGGAAATTAGTGAGATCGTACATCGGGTCGGTCGCTCCGCCTACATCGTAAGCACCACCGTAAATCCATACGATAACCGGAGCCCCCTTCCCCGCTCCCCCCGTGAGGGGGAGAGCCGCCTCGTCTGCCTTCCAGACGTTCAGGTACAGGCAGTCCTCGCTGGTGCCATATTCGGCAGAAGGGTCGCCCGGCTCCTGAATGGGAGCCTTGCCATAGTAATAGGCCTCATAGACTCCGTCGTCCGGAGTAACATCCACTGGGGCTTTCCATCGCAGGTTGCCTACGGGCTGCTGGCCTACAAAGGGAATGCCCTTATAGGAAATGACGTTCTCCGCCTTCTTGCCGACGAAGGTTCCGTTAATACACTTGACGGCCAACGACTTGTCGTAATTGCCGTCGGTAATTATTTGGTTCTTTACGTACTGTTCCATATAAATATCTTATCATTTAAAGCACATAATACTTGGTGAGGAAATAGGTTCTCTCCCAATCCACAATCTTTACCTCGGATTCTTTTGCGGGATGGATGTCGAACTCGTCAAGGACCATCACCCGCTTGTCCTTCAGGTCGTATAGCGGCCACTCCTTCGCCTTGCCGTCGGGAGAGAGGTCTGCGCTTAGCGAGGGATTGCCGGTCTTGGCAAACTGCACCCACATCTTGCGCATGGTCTTGCAGAAGGTCTCGTCGAATGACCGTCCCGTCTCGGCAGTAGCTTCCGGATGATTGAAAACTATCGCAAGTTCAATGGCATGACCGCACTTCATGATAGGGTCAGGAGACTCCGGCGTGAGGTAGTAGGTGAATGCTTTGCCTCCGCCCATCGTCTGGCACTCTGACAGCTTGATGATAGCCGTATTAAACCACGCCTGGCTGAACAGGCGGCTGTCGGGCTCGTAGTAGTCACCCTTGACATCGTTCTTGTAGCTCTCTATCAGCGCCTTCTCCTCGGCCGGCAGTTGTGAGAGTTTACCCGCCTTGCGCTCGGCGGACCACTTGTCCCAGCCTTCCAATCCGAAGCTGGACACGAAGAAGTCCATTTCATCCTTGTTGCAGCCCACAAGAATCTCTATATCCTTTGCTGCGCCGTTGGCATAGGCCTCAAATGTGTTTGTGGGCAGATGAATCCCGTCTCTTTCGGGGAATTGGAGCAGGAAGAGCACCGCAGAAGCTTCTAGTAGCTTTTCGGCATCAACCTTTATGAGGTCGCTGACGGTATTGCAACCGATCACTTCCATCAGTTTGTTAGTCCTCTCAACCGCTTCTTCTGGAGACCTGGTCAGATTGACCGAACCGCTCTCAGCAATGAGTCGGTTGAAATACTGGTGGGAGCCTGGGATGAGCGGCAGCATGGTACAGCTCGCCGCACCGGCAGACTCACCCCAGATGGTCACATTGTCGGGGTCGCCACCGAAGGCAGCTATGTTCTCATGCACCCACTTCAGCGCCTTCACCTGATCCAATAGTCCCAGGTTCTGTGCATCAGGATAGTCCTTTCCATCAGGCAGATGAGAGAGATGCAGGAAGCCCATCACGCCGAGCCTGTAGGCAATGGTGACAACGATGACATCGGGGTTTTCCTTCACGAGGTTGAAGCAGTCGAACATCGGGTCGATGGTACCGCCGGCCTCAAAGCCACCACCGTGGATCCATACCATGACCGGAGCCCCCTTCCCCGCTCCCCTCGTGAGGGGGAGAGCCGCCTCATCCGACTTAAATACATTAAGATACAGGCAGTCCTCATCCATATAGTACAGGGAGCCTGTTTCTAATTGTGCATTGCCGTAGGCACTCTTGGCATTGTAATAGGCCTCATACACACCATTGTCGGGAACAACATCCACTGGAGCTTTCCAGCGCAGCTCCCCGACAGGTTGTTTGCCGACATACGGAATGCCTCTGAAGACAGTGATATTCTCCGTCTTTCTGCCAACGAAAGTTCCGTTGACGCACTTCACAGCCAGCGATTTGTCATAATTACCGTCGGTAATCTGCTTGTTCTCGCCGCCGTACATCTCTTTCAGCGTCTCTCTAATCTCATGTAATTCCATAGTATCATATTTTTGTTTTCGGTCAACGATTCCTCTTCTACTTCCGTTACGAAGCAGGCCACAAGACCATAAATGATAAGTGACGGTGGGTTGTTTGTAGGTTTAATGTTCTTGGGGAGATGATATTAGGTTTTTCGAGACAAAGATACAAATTTTTTATGAAAGATGGGGCGGCGGGAACGATAAAAGCAACGAAAACATGCTAAAGAATACTTATAAGTTATGATTGCAGTTGAATTTTCCTATTGAAATAAGTACATGTACTTGTCGCCGGAAGTACGTGTACTTAATGCAATAAGTACGTGTACTTATCGACCGAAGTACACGTACTTATTTTATCCCCTTCCCAGAGAGAGAGGGGAAAAGCTATTCCTTGCAATAAAATTCGGCTCTATTTCACCTGCTTGATAACCCTACCGTCCGCTGTGCGGGTGATTACGAGCCCCTTGTGCTTTTGATTATTTGGCAATTTGCGCCCGCTCAGGTCATAAGCCTCCCCCTTCCGAAGAAGGGGTGAATTAAAGTCCTTTCCTTCAGGAGAGGATTTAGGAGAGGCTATTCCGTCGCCCGTGAAGTAGTGGTAGCTGATGTTTGAGCGACGCTCCTCGCCGCCGCCACGATAGATGGTCTGCACACCGAAGCGGTCGAAGCCCGTCTCGTAGAGATAGATGGCGTATGCCTTCTCGTAGATGTTGGAGCGGCTGAAGGCTTCACTCATTGCTGCCGTGGTGAAGAGATAGGGTATCTCGTCGACGGGTTCGGTGAGGTATCGGTATTCGTCGGGATAGAGGGTAAAAGGCTCGTCATCGTCGAAGTAGAGCTGGTAGCTGACCTTGGAGGGGTCGAGGAAGCGTCCCTCGGTATCCTTGAGGGGAACATTGAGCATGACGATGTTGAAGCCTGTCGACTCGAAATACATGTCGATGAAGCCAGATATAGAGGGGTCGGCAGGTGTAGCAGGCTGTTCTACGAAAGGTCGGAACAGGGGCGCATGGAACTTCTCGGCACGGTCGATGGCCTCGTCGGAATTGTTGACAAGCAAAGCCTGATTCGTCTTGAAGCTCTGCGTGGCGGCATCGTAGTCGAAGGTCGTGCTGCCGTCCGTCCAATTATAAACCCAGTCATAATAGCCTGTGTCGGTAAGCTTGTACTCTTCATCAGCGCCGCAGAAATAGAGGAGGTAAGTGGAGAGGCTGCCGCCAAACTGGAGGGGGAAGGTGAGGCGGTCGCCATCTATCCTGCCTTTCATCCAAGCCCGTGGAATATAGCTCTGCGAAACGCCCTGCACATAGACATCGTCACCGTCGAAGCCAACACCGACGAGATGCCCGCTGTTCTCGTACTCCATAGAGTAGGTCACAGGCTGCAGGTCATCGGGCGGTGTGACGACACTGACATCCTTGAAGGTCAGCACGGTGCCGTAGTCGAGATAATAGCTCCACTCGCCAGCGTATGGGGTGGTATAGACGAGGCCGATGCCGTCGAAGATGTTGTTGTCCGGGTCGCCGCTGGTGTTGTTGAGGATGAGGTCGTCGCCGTCGATGGTGAAGGTGATTTTGCCTTGTGTTGTGACGGTGTAGTCAGTAATCGTGCCGTTGACCTTGACACGTGCCAGCTGCATACCGTAGTTGCCGTTGTCAAACCAATAGACGGTCTGTCCGAGGGCGATGGAGATGGTGTTGCCCGAGACAGTGCCTTCCACCCACGAGCCAGTGGCGGCGTGCGAGATGATGTTCTTGAAGTAGGCCTTCGTGCCGTCGGGCGAGAAGACGACCTCGGCAGAGATACCGTCCTGCTGCTCTGCAATGAAATAGATGGGAGCGTATGTGGCACCGCCCGAACGGTTGTAGTGGCGCAGTTCACCCTCCGGCTGCTCGGTGATGATGCCGTGGGCATCGGCCCTCATCGGGGCAAGAGCAGGAGACGGACGCATCTGCTGGGCAAAGGCACTTGAAAAGCTGAAAAGCTGAAAAAGTGAAAAGGTGAAAAGGATGTAAAGTAGTATTCTGCGTGACATAGTATGGATTGTAGTTAAGTGTTCACTTCATTATTTTCTTATTGTCTTTGATGTATATGCCCCTTTGACGAGGCGAGCCGACACGCCGTCCACTGAGGTCATAGACAGCATCCTCATTATGAATTATGAATTGTGAATTATGAATTCCTTCAATGCCGGTAATCACATCCTCAAGTCCGCTGATGTTGGCTTTCTCGGCATTCACAGCTTCACCAGTGCGTGTGTCAATGAGGATAGCCACGACGCGGAGGTTGGCTCTGTTGTCGATGGGATCCTCGGCAGGGTTGTTTAGGCACGTCTGAGTAAGTTTGTTACCAGCGACATCAAAGGTGTAAGTGTGAGCGTATGGTGTGTTCTCGACGATAGCATCCGGCAGACTGCCCTCAAGGGCGGCATCGCCATTGCAGGAGGTCTGTATAGCAACATCGTTGAAATGCAGGTTGGTGACCACGCCCGGCAGCGATACCCAAGGCGAGAGATACGGGTCGCTGCTGTAGCTGGTGTTGCCCGAAAGAGCGTTCTGCTGACTCCAGTAGCGTCCCTTACCATAGAGGTCGTCGGCCACAAGAACGTACGTCAGGCGGTAAGGGTTGTTGGGGAAGTTGCGGATGAAGGTGGCAGTGGCCGTCACGTCGATGGTGGTGCCTGATGTCCAAACGGCTTCGAGCGCGAGAGAGGCTGGAGCCATGATGGCTTGCCGCGCCTTCCAGTCGCTCTGGATGCCGAGGCTCGTACTGCCGGTGCCGTAGAAGGGACTCACCGCCTGCACACGGTCGAGGTAGGCGGCTGGATAGCCCGATGGGTTGGCTGGCGTCGATGTGATGACAGCCATCTCGTCTCCGTTATGGTAAGCTATGCCAATAAAATCGTCGGGGTGCAGGCTTGTCATTGCCTCCATAGCTGCCGTGCCCAAGGGACAGTACTGGCACCAGGCTCCCGTGTATTCCTCCATGAGGGGCTTGTGCTTGGGCAGCTCGGAGAGGAAAGGCATCTCGAAGCTGACGGAGGGCTGCTCGTCCTCGTTGTCAGAGCCGTTGACGGCGGTGATGCAAAGGGTGATGGTGCGTGTGCCGGGTGTCTGCACGGCAGGTATCGTGACGTTGATTTTCTTCTGCTGGCCGTAGTAGGCCGTGCCGAAATTGGTTGTGACGCGCTTCTGGGTGGTTTTGCCATCTATCTCCAAGGTATAGGTGATGTTCTTGATGGGCACCGTGCCGTGACTGATGACGGTGAGGCTCACCGTTGTCTGCTTGCCGACAGAGGCGTAAGCCGCCAGGTCGTCAGGCAGCTGCAAAGAAGCGGCACGCTCATGTATGCCTTCGCCGCCCAGCCGCAACAGGAGTGCCGAGGTGCCAAGCGAGGGCGTGGTCATCCACTTGCGATAGGTACGGGATGTGTGGATGTAGAGTCCCTCGCCGCCGTCGAAGCACATGAGAGGTGTCTGGTTGGCATCGCTCGTGGAGGTGTTTACCGTCGGCACCTCGAACGAGTAGCCGGCATAGAGACCCGCCTCGGTGATGACGTAAGGCTCGTCGAACGTCACGTCGGTCCAGCTGCCGGAGGGCGTGAAGCTGACGCAACGGATGTTGGGGACGTTCTGCTTGTTAGCGTCGAGGGTCAGTGCCGACGAGAGCCAAGCCTTGTAGTCCGTGGCATTCTGCGCCGCAGTGTTGATGGGAATGCGCAGCCCACGCACTTCCTTTCCCACGAGGAAAGGGTCGGCAAGATGAATGGCAACGTCGTAGGCTTCGGCCTTCTTTGTGCCTCTGGCCGTCGGAGTGCCGTTGCCCTGGTAAAGGCCATAGAGGAGGTCGTCGGCCTGAACCGTCCACGCCGCCATGAGTAAAGGTAATACGAGTAACAGTTTCTTCATAGTATCATACGTTTATATAGTCTTACATTAGTTTCCTAATTCCTTTGCAAAAGTAAAGATAAAAGTCGATTCTTCCAAATATCTTGAATGAATTATAAACCAACATCAGTTCGACGCTTCAATACATTACATATAATTAGGCATTTCTGCCGCCATTATTTGTTTGAGGAAGTGCCCAAGTATGATTCTTAGAACCAAACCTTGAGATACTTGCAGCCGTGTAAAGGTATTGTGCAGTTGAGTTCGTCGCCTTGCTTGAAACGCGCCTTGCTGACGTTTACGTTTTGAGCACTTACGCCGGCTGCCACAACAGCCATCAGCACTACGAGGATAGTCTTTTTCATAATGGTTTCTGATAGTTATGCAGCAAAGGTACGACAAAAAACCGAGACTTCCATCATAAACGCAAAAAAACTCACGGACAAGCCGTGAGTTTAATTTATTTGTCGGAAAATGTAATGCTCTATCCTATTCCGTCCAGTAGATATCGGTGAACTCCTTCTTGATGTTCACCTCTTCAAGCTTGAAGTACTTGCGGAAGAGGCTCCATGTCACGTCGAGCATCTCTTCTGTATTGAGGTTGACGTCGATGGCGAGGAGTTTGCTCGAATAGTCCTTTGCGAAGTCGAGGCAACGGTTGTCGTAATCGGTGAGGTCGAAGCCGTTCTCCAGCTTTGTCTTGGCGTTGGCAGCATCAGCATAAAGACGAATGGCTGCGTTCATCACCTGGCTGTGGTCCTTCCTTGTCTTCTTTCCTGCGACAAGTTGCTTCAGACGGGACAGCGAACGGAACGGATCGACAATGACCTTGCCCACGTCACTATCGCGGCGCAGATAGAGCTGACCCTCCGTGATGTAACCCGTGTTGTCGGGAACAGCATGAGTAATGTCGCCACCTGACAGCGTGGTCACGGCGATGATGGTGATTGAGCCGCCGCCAGCACTCTCGGGGAACTGCACAGCCTTCTCGTATATCTTTGCCAAGTCGGAATAGAGCGAACCGGGCATTGAGTCCTTCGACGGGATTTGGTCCATACGGTTGCTCACGATGGAGAGTGAATCGGCATAGCTGGTCATATCGGTCAGCAGGACGAGCACGGTCTCGCGCTTCTCAACGGCGAAGTACTCGGCAGCCGTCAGCGCCATGTCGGGAATGAGGAGTCGCTCTACGGCAGGGTCTTCTGTGGTGTTGATGAAGGAGATGATGCGGTCGAGTGCGCCGGCGTTGGCGAAGGTGTTGCGGAAGAAGTAGTAGTCGTCGTTGGTCATACCCATACCGCCCAGAATAATCTTGTCGGCCTTGGCACGCATGGCAACGAGCGCCATGACTTCATTGAACGGCTGGTCGGGGTCAGCGAAGAAAGGAATCTTCTGACCAGAGACAAGCGTGTTGTTGAGGTCAATACCGGCAATACCCGTGGCGATGAGTTCGCTGGGCTGCTTGCGGCGGACGGGGTTCACAGAGGGACCGCCAATCGGCACTTCCTTTCCTTCAACCTCTGGGCCGCCGTCGATAGGTTGACCGTAAGCGTTGAAGAAACGTCCTGCCAGCTGTTCGCTGACCTTGAGGGACGGGCTCTTGCCGAGGAACACAACCTCTGCGTTTGTGGGAATGCCGCCAGTGCCTTCGAAGACCTGTAGTGTCACGTCGTCGCCCATAATCTTTACCACCTGTGCCAGCTTGCCGTTGATGGTTGCCAACTCATCATAGCCGACACCCTTCGCCTTGAGTGCACACGTTGCCTTCGTTATCTGGCTAATCTTTGTATATACCTTTTGAAATGCTGTTGCCATAACTTGAAAGTTGAAAGGTTTTAAGGTTTCAGGTTTTGAGGTCGCTTCGCTTTCAGGTTCTGAGGTGGTAAAACCTCACAACCTTATAACCTCGTAACCTTATAACCTATTTAATCATTTCTTCTATTTGCTTGATGTAGTCATAGTACTGCTCACTCTTGTACTGCGAGTAGTTCATCTGTTTGCAGAGGTTGATGAGCTTCTTGAAGTAGTCGATGACATCGAGGAAGATGTCAAACTGGTAGTCGTCCTTATCGCAGATCTTCGTGACGAGGTTCAGTATCTCTTCCTGACGTTCGAGAGGCGTCACGGCATCCACCTCGTCGAAAGCATCCTGCTGGAGGATGACATAGTCGATAACCTCGGACTTCCAGAAGACGATGTGATAATCAACAGGCACACCGTCGTCGCCCAAAATGTTGATTTGCTCGGCAATCTCCTTGCCGCGCTGCATACGCGTCTTCAACTTCATTATCTTCGGAATCCATTCCTCGTTGATGTGCTCCTTGATGTAATCGGCGAACTCTGGATATTCGAGGTACTTTGAGTAAGAGTCAATGGGGTTGACAGCCGGGTAGCGCTTCTTGTCGGCACGATCCTGTTCGAGTGCGTAGAAGCAACGCGCCACCTTCTTGGTGTTCTCCGTGACAGGCTCCTTCAAGTTACCACCGGCAGGCGATACCGTGCCGAGGAAGGTGACGGAACCCACCTCGCCGTTGTTGAGATAGACATAACCGGCACGTCCGTAGAAGTTCGAGATGAGGGCACCCAAATCCATTGGGAAGGCATCGGGGCCAGGTAGCTCTTCCATGCGGTTCGACATCTCACGCAATGCCTGTGCCCAGCGGGATGTGGAGTCGGCCATCAAGAGGACGCGCAAGCCCATCGAACGGTAGTACTCTGCCATCGTCATGGCTGTATAGACGGAAGCTTCACGGGCTGCAACAGGCATATTGGAGGTGTTGGCGATGATGATGGTACGCTCCATCAGTTGGCGGCCTGTGTGCGGGTCAACCAGCTCGGGGAACTCTGTGAAGATTTCCACGACCTCATTGGCACGTTCACCGCAGGCTGCAATCACCACGATGTCGGCCTCCGCCTGCTTCGATATAGCGTGCTGCAACACAGTCTTGCCTGTACCGAAGGGGCCTGGGATGAAGCCTGTGCCGCCCTCCACGATAGGATTGAAGGTGTCGATGGTACGGACGCCTGTCTCCAGCAGTTTGAATGGACGCGGCTTCTCCTTGTAGTTCGTCATGGCGAACTTCACGGGCCAGTGCTGCACCATATCGACCTTGATGTCCTCACCCTGTTCGTTGGTCAGCACGGCGATGGTGTCATGTATCTTGTACTGGCCTTTCGCCACGATGCTCTTCACGATGGCTGTACCTTTCATCTGGAAGGGAGCCATAATCTTCAGGGGCTGATGGTTCTCTTCGACCTTGCCGAGCCAGTCGCTTGCCTGCACCTTGTCGCCAACCTTCACGAGCGGCTCAAACTCCCAGAGGCGTTCTGCGTCGAGCGGCTCGGTGTATTGTCCGCGACGGAGGAAGACACCCTCCATCTTGTCAAGGTCGTTTTGCAGGCCGTCGTAGTTGTGGCTGAGCATACCAGGACCGAGCTGAATCTCCAGCATGTGTCCTGTGAACTCTGCCTCGGCACCTACCTTGAGGCCGCGCGTGCTTTCGAAGACCTGCACATATACGTCCTGACCGAGTATCTTGATAACCTCTGCCATCAGTCGGTCGCCGTCTGTTGTGATGTAGCATATCTCTCCTTGGAGCACAGGACCGTCAACCCTGAGCGTCACCATGTTGGAGACTACGCCACTTACAAATCCTTTTGTCATGTTATCTTGCTGTATTTTGTTTAATCTTTCGTTATTACGTTATCTCGTCATTCCCTTCTGCGCCATGTTTGGTGCGACGAATTCTTCAGGGACCTTTGCCTCGCTCCTTAAATCATCAATAATCTTTTGGAAAGTTTCCTTGCCTTGTTCTACATCGAGCTTTGCCCAGCGTTCCTGCATCTCAAGTTTGCAGAGATAGGCGAAAACGGCTTCCATGCTGAAGGGTTCGAAGAAGGTATGTTCGTCAAGCCATATCCATTTGAAGGCGTCGATCATCTTCTCTTTGCGGACAGGGTCTTCTTCATCGACAATCTTCATCAGCTGCGGGATGTAGTCGAACTCCAGGCCGAGGTTGAAGTCCTTTGTTTTGTTCTCGCGTATCATTTCCTGCACCTCGCCTTCGCCCTTGATGAAGTCGCCGACACTCCAACCCTGCCCGCGTGCCAGCATGGCAGTGAGGATGTTGGTAATGTCGAGGTTGAGCTTGTACCAGCGGCGCATCATGCGGCTAGGACAGGTCTGGATAGCATAATCCAAGAACTGGAAAGCCATCTCGTCTTCGGGGAAGTAGCCTGCCTTGTCCTTGTTGAAGGCGAATTCACGGGCGAAGATGCTCATGAAGGCTGGGTAGCGGTGGACGTTGAAGTTCAGCTCGGTAGCGCTCATGATGAGGTCGCGCAGCTGTTCGAGCGAGAAGTTGCCCCACTGGTCGATGGCTGCCTCGGAATCCTTCAAGAGCTTGACGAGATTGACGCAGTCGAAGTGCAGGAAGAAATAGAAGAGCAGCTTCCTATCCTTCGGCGTCAGCACCTCCTCGCACTGCTCCCGCATGTCCTCGATGCTCATACCGGGCTTCGTGTCCTGCAGGTCAATGTCCGGCAAGCCGGCTATCATGCAATAGTAATTGGCCATCTCAGAAGAGCATCTCTATGAGTTGCGGACGCAGGAAGTTCTTGAAGTACGTCTCGAACTCCTCCTTGCCGAAGTTCACCTTGTAACTGCCGTCGGCGGGAGCGATGGTGAGCAGAGTGTCTTTGCCATTCACCTTGTTGATGGTCACGCCCTTGTCGAGGAGAGCCTTTGCCTTGGCGGCGAAATATGCCTTGAGGCTGTCGGCTTCGCTGGTGGAGATAACAATGGGTTCGTCGCTGCTCCACTTCTCTGCCAGAGCAACAGCAAACTGTCCGAGGAAGTCGGGGCTTGCCTTCAAGCCTTCGACAGCCTCTTTGACGACACCGTCGGTCAGGACGTTGGTCACTTCGCTCTTGAGGGCGTTCAAAGCCTGACTGGTATACAACTTGAGTTCGTTGCGAGTATTGGCATCTGTCTCGCTGGCTTTCTTCTGCGCCTGCACAGTGATTTCCTGTGCCTGCTGACGGGCATCCTGCAGAATCTTCTCTGCCTGCTGCTTTGCCTCCTGGATGATGCGGTCGGCCTCTGCCTGCCCTTTCTCCACGCCTTCGCGAAGGATTTTTTCGGTGAGTTCTTGTATCTTTTCCATTAGCTATTTGTGTATTAAAGCAAATTACGGCGCGAAGATACAAAAAACCTTTGGATTCTCAAAGCAACGTCCTGAATTTTTCCTTTGTTCGGGCAGATTTGTAATCCGATCGCATTGAATATAGGGATTTGTAATCCCGCAATTTATATTTTATCGCATTACAAATGCTCATATCCAAAACTGACGGATTACAAATCCGCCAGGACTTCAATAGACGCCTACTTCCGCTATAGACAATTTGCCTTGATGTCGGATGACGGCGACGCGGACACGGCCTGCCTTGACGGGCGGGAAGCGATGTTGCTTGACGCGGCATTCGGGAGCATCGCCCTCGAAGAGCGTATGCCAGAGCTTGCCGTCGCTATACTCCAGCCTGTATGCCTGCATGCAGCCCTTCTTTCCCTCAACAATCGTGACGAGCGAGATGCTTTTCGTGCCTTGGAGATCAACTTCCCACCAAGGTTCGCTGACAGTTGGATGCGAAGTCCAGGCAGAAGAGAAGTCGTCGTCGTTGGCAAAGTCGCCAATGCCGTAATCGTAGCTCCAGCTGTATTCTGTGGGGCAGCGCTTGGCGATGTTGCATAAAGTGATGGGCGGGTCGCACTGGGGGACAGGCTTTGTCGGTCCTTCATGCTTCCAGAGCTGACCGATCTGACGGAGTGCCTCGACGGCGTTGTCGTCCATCAAGCCCTCGCGGTTGGGGGCGACATTGAGGATGAAATTGCAATAGGCCTCGTTGTAGGGGCGGATGTTTTCCTCAACAAGCCAGCGGACATCCTTGAGCTGGTCGGTAGGCATCGACTCCTTCCAGAACCATGTGCGCTGTATGCTCAGGCAGGCCAGGGCAGGCAGACGGTTCTCCGAGGTACTTATCTTCTGTCCTGCACCCTGCTCGTACGACTTGATGTCGGTGTAAAAGAGCGCTTCGCGTGGGTACTTGGCGGCGTTGAGGTCCATGAGCAGACAGTTGGGCTGCAAGCTCTTGACGTAATCATAAATTTCGGGGAACGATATCTCGTCGTAGGAAATGCGCGACCAGGGAGCGTCCCAGCCGTCGATAATGAGGGCCGTGATGTCGCCGTACTGGGTGAGCAGCTCACGCAGCTGCGCCTTGATGTAGTCTGTGTGTTTCTTAGGTTTGATATGTCCTGGGCGGATGCGGTGGTGTGTGTCGAGGATGCTGTAGTACAGCATCACGGCAAGCCCTTCCTGCCTGAAGGCATCGACATACTGGCGCACGACATCCACATGGGCTGGCGACTGCATGGAGTTGTAGTCGGTGGTCTTGGTGTCCCAAATGCAAAAGCCGCTGTGGTGCTTTGTGGTGAGACAGCCGTAGGTCATGCCTGCGGCCTTGGCAGCCTTGGCCCACTGGTGGCAGTCAAGGTGCGTCGGGGCAAAGGCGGAGACGGGCATGTCGGGGTCGGGCCAGTCTTCGAGGGAATAGGTGGGCATGTTATAGTGGATGAACATGCCGAAGCGGAGATCGACGAAAGCCTGCTGCAACTCATGCAAAGGCTTCTGCTGGGCAGCCGCCAGAAGGGCTGTCAGCAGGAAAGAGAGGAAGAGAATGGCCCTTTCAGATCTTATAGGTCTCATAAGTCTTATAGGTCATATAGGCCCTATAGGGGCTTTACCAGATGTCCTCCGGCTTCTCTGGGCTGTCATAGATTTCCTTCGGACAATACTCGAAGTAGTCGAGGTAGAGTTCCGGCCTTTGCATGTCGGGCTGCACAGACTTGAAGCGCACATAATAGGTCTTGCCCGGTTCGAGCGTCTGGCGCACAATGATATGGCGGCTACAGTTCTCCTTGGCACGGGCTGTTGTAGAGTTCATCTCGGTCTCGTGCTTTGTTGCCTTCATCAGGCCGTGATTGCGGAGCTTGTGGTCGATATCGATGATTTCGTCCTCATCCTTGCCAGAGTCCGACAAATCACCCCATGTGGCGTTTTCACCAAAGGTTTGAACCACACCGTGCGTCATGTTAATAGGAATGCCTGCCACAGGCAGTTTGTCCGGGTCGCTGCCAAAGTACACCTGCACGATGCCTCGCGCAGCAGTGGCAAGAAGCTTGTAGCGGAACTCATAGGTGTTGCTCTTGGGAACAGGAGGCAGCCTGAACCTCATGTCGAACTTTCCCCATGCCTTGTCTTCATCCTGACAATAGTTCGCCCAAGCGGTCTTGTAGCCATTATAATGAATGAACTCCGTCTGGTTGTTCATGAACGTCATGTTGTTGAAGTACGGGTAGTTCTTGGGAATATAGACATGCTGCCACCTGCCCTGTGGGCTGTCGGCACGCCGGATGCCATTGGTGATAGCCTCGGGGAAAAGGGAGAAGAGGTCGAAGCGGATGCGCTCCTTGCCCAAGTCCTCGCGCGTGACGTCGTTATAGCCCAGAGGCTTGTCGATAGGATAGATGCAGGCGTTCGCGATGTCGTTGACAACAGCCATTTCGCTGCTCGTCTCAATGAGGACACCACGCTTGTCTGGAGCACAGTAGCTCTCGTGTCCCGTTCCTGCCACCATGTCCTGGACATCTCTTTCGGGGAAGGTGTTGAGATAAATGCCGTTGCTCTCTGCGCTTTCGTATATCTTTATCAGGCGGTCGCCCCCATACACAGGATACCACTCCATGACCGGAATCGAGTATCGGGAAGGCCTGCTGATGTTGTAGTCCAACTCGTTGCAGTGATAGACAAGCTTGTTGGCGGGAATCTTCATGGGCAGGATGTGGTACACGGTCCACTGGTAGAGCATGTTCTTGGGCGATGTGTAGTTGGCATCGGCCACATAGCCGCCGTCGCTGAGGAACATGTTTTTTGAGACGATCCAGTTCTGCAATTTCTCTATGGCATCGGAAGCCGCGGGGTCGATGCCTTGCGACTGCCAGAAGTCGTCCGTTTCGCAGAAGAACGTGAAGCCGTACTTGCGGTGCTCAGGAGCATAGGCATTGGGGTCGCCACTGATACGCGACATGTCGCTGCCGCCCTTATCCTCGTAGTTCTCCATGTCAGGAATTTCGCCAGCCTGGTACATGGATTCATAAACATCGTCACGCACCTTGCTCAGCGTGTCGAGCAGTCCGCAGGCCTGTAGTGCCTTGGCAAACATCAGGTAGCCTTCGGTCTTCTTGTCCAGAATGTTCTGTATGTAGCGTGCGCAAGACTCGTCTTTGGGTGCGATGACCTTGTGCAGCTGGTGTAGGACACCGTTGATGAGGGGAATGTCGCAGTTTCTGGGGTCAATGGGACAATCCTTGTCAAGTTTGATTGTGTCGCCACTGCTACTGCTGACAGTCATCTTATGGTCATTTATGTTGGGCAGAGGGAACTCTGCATTCTCTTTTCCGTTTCCGAATGAAGTGATGTCGGAGATTGAATATCGCTGGGCTTCCATGTCGCCGCCATCAATGATTGAATTAAGCACAATGACTTTGCGGATGGAGTCAAGTTTTTCGACATCGGTGAAAGCGTCCCACGAGGGTTCGCTGATCAAGCCCTGTTCTACCAGGTCTTGCAAATATTCGTCAATCGCCTTATTGGTGATGGCGAAGCATGTGTAGTTACCACGCGCCGTCAGGAGCTGGTAAACGGAAGACTGACTCCTTTTACTCACAGGCACCAGCTTCGTCAGTGCGACATACTGCGAGTAGTCCTCGTGTGCTTCAAGATAACTGGCAACAGTATATTCTGTGAACACATAGCGTGCGGAGGTGTCTATCTCCTCCGTACAGGAACAAATGACAAAGAATAAAGTCGAAAGTGTAAGGATCAGCTTCCTCATTGTTGTAATGTGAATGTTTTTCGCTATTATGTTAAAGATATTCTCTTGGTCAGGCACGAAGCCTGACCAAGAGAATTAAGAGAGTTATCTGGAAGATTATTAATCATCTGCCATGAGAATCAGTACTTGCTGGGCGTCTGCAATATTGACAACACCATCGCCATTGACGTCGTATTTCTTATCCTCTGTACCATCGGCCATACCGATGAGGACAGCCTGTGCATCTGCGACATTCAACAACTTGTCGCCGTTCACATCACCTTCAGGAGCGTTGATAACCTTACCGCCCTCGGCCTTCATCTGGGCCTTGGTTATGAAGTGGAAGTTGCGAGCGCTCAGGGTTAACTTGTCATCTGTGGTAGCATTGTAGTTGATGTACCAGCGGATACCATGGTCAACAGCTGTACCGAGACCGAGTTCCTTGACACCCCTCTTGACATTGACGTAAACGGTCGTCCAGTCTTCTGCTATAGGCATGGTGGCAAATTCTTCGACCACGTCTGTCATAAAGTTAGGCGTATTGTAATAAACCTTGCCATTCTCAATGTCCTTTTCTGACTTGTAGTCGAAGGTGAGGATTACCTCATCCTCTTCCAGAGGCTCATAGAGATTCTTCAGGTCAAGGTAAGCTCTACCACCTGTGGTATTAATATCATATTCAAAGGCCTGCTGATCAAATTCCAACTTGTTGGCAGTGGCAACCTCCAAGTAGTCGGGGAAGTCTGTATAAAGCTGAGCCTTGGCTGCCTTAGCTGCTTCTGCGTCATCGTAAACGCCTTGGTCTAGACCATCTCTAGTTTCGTAAACAGCAGTCTCTGCATCGTCAACTCCTGCTCTTTCAAACCATTTTCCATAAACCTTCTGGGAAGCATCAAAGAGAGCATTGTATGCCTGCTTGGTATAATAGATAGCCTTCATGGTCTCGCCGATGATCACTTCTGCCTCGTAGGTAGTCACGTCCTTATTCGCTACAAGCGTTGCCTTCTGGGCAGCACTGAAGTTGGGAGCATCGCTGTAATCCTCCAATTCATCTACATAAGACTCGTAAAGCTCTGTCAGGGTAATGATGCGCTCGGCATTGTAATCGGCAACCTCGCCGAAGGCTTCTGCAAAGCCATCAGCTGATTCTTCACCCAGATAAACGAGACCGAAATTACCTACGGCAGTCCACTCGTTACCCTTCGTGCCTTCGTTCTTCACGCCGATGGTCAGTGTGCCGTCAGTTACCTTGGCAACCATCGTGATTGCATAGCGGCCCTGTGCAAATGCGTGGGCAGCACCTTCGCTACCCCAGATACCCCAACCGTAAGTCTCGGTAGAGTCTGCGCTGTAGATTTGCTTGTCGGGGTATGTGCCCTTCCAGGCTTCGTCTTCTGTTTCGGCAGCGTCTTCACGGATAACGGGAACATAGGTGGCAACCTCGTTGGCGTATGCCATAGCAGCGTAGTTGTAGCTCAGCATCTTGTCGTCGCCGTTAGCGCGATAGCCGGCATTGAGCGTTACCTTGTAGAAGCCATTCTTCAGGTCGGTGAGCGTCTGGCTGACGTCGAACTTTGCGTTCACGTTGCAGAACTCGGCTGCGAAGATGTCGTTGTCTTCAGCGCCATCGGAAGCGGTGCGGTAGATGTAGCCGTCCCAGCCTTCAGCCTCACGACCGATGTTCTCGTTCTTCTCGTTCTTCAGCATATCGCCAGCCTTTGCGAAGGTCGGGTTCTTGATGAGAGAAGTGATATCCATGCCAGGACCATAGCCAGCAGCTACAGCTGCAACATGCATTTCCTCGAGGAAGGCAAGCTCAACCTGCATAACGCTGTCGTTCAGCACATGATTGTCAAGGATGTAGTTGGCATTGCCGTGAGGATAAGCCTCTGTGGGTTCAGCGGCATCACCGGTGATGTAACCCAGGAGCTTTGTGAGAGCTTCGCTTTCGGTCAGGCTCTTTGCTTCTTCTGCATACTCATTAGCCTTCGTTTCCAGTTCATCATAGAGAGCAGCACTTGCTTCGATGGCAGCGCGAAGGGATTCGAGCTTGTAATTCACAACGAAGAGAGCTTCCATGTTCTCGCAACCGTCGATTTCGGGAACAGTGGCATTGTACTCCTCAATGAGAGACTGTTGAGCGCGGTATCCGTCAGCGTCGAAGTCGTCGGCGTTGTCTGTGTATTGTGACTTGATGGCCTCGAACTCTTCGGGTGTGCCGAAGTAAATCTCGTTCATCTGAATAGCGTTGCCTTCGTAAGCCTTCGTTACCACTACCTTATAGTACATGTACTCGGCTTGCTCCTCGCTGAAGCCGAAGTAAGAAGGTTCTGCGTTGACGGGATGCAGACGATCCTGGCCTACGTTCTCCTTCTTGTCGATGAGCGTCCAGCCTTCTGCGTCCTTGGTAGCGTCGGCGTCACCTTCGAAGTTAGCACCATAGATGTACCAAGTGCCCCAGTTACGACCCGGGAATCTGCCTGTGTCGTTGCCTGTGGTCAGAGTATAGAAGAACGGGCTGGTCTTGTCCTGCGTGCGGAAGATGATATAGGTGTTGCCATTGGGGTCAGCCTGGCCGCCCCACTTGGTGGCGTTGACTTCCTTCTCTTCGCCTGTCTCTTCGTCAATTTCTGTTGTGTTGAGAGCGATACCGTCGATGAAGTGGCCATAGAAGCCGTCGCCCCACTGGCCCACGGTGTTGCCGCCGAGCAGGATGTAGTGGCAGTCATTGTCGGGATTGACGGCATTGGCTATCCACTGGAGGTAATCCTTCTCTGCAACGATAGCATTGTCGTCAAGAGTACCCAGACTGGTCTCTTCGCCGCCAGAAGTTATACCGATGATGTTGTCATGAGTACCACGGATATACTTGCTGCATGGAGCAACATTCTCGGTGCTATAGCCTTCCCACCATTCGGACAGGCTTTCAGACTCGATAGTTGCAGCGTCGAGTTCAAGGTATGCATCCTCGTAATCTACATACAGATCGCCGGAAGCATCAATCAGGCCCTGGAGGTCAACCAGTTCGTTCTTGAACTTCATCACATCAGGAGCATAGACTGTGGTCGTCAGCTCTTGGTACTTGCTCTCGTAGGAGAGGATGTATTCGCCGTATGCGACTCTCTCGCGGGCATCGTAGCCCTCGAATTCTTCTACGAAACCTTCGCGATACTCAAGCATGTTGCCTGTGTTGTAGAAGGTGAACTCGTTCATCTGCATGCCGCCCTGGTGGTAAACTTCAATCTTGAAGTACTCGTAAGGCTCTGCACAACCCTCGGAAAGGTAGATGTAGCTCTCGAAGCAGTTGGTGGTCTTGAGGATGTCGGTGCCTATATTCTCCTTCACGTCGATGAGCACCCACTTGTCAGACTCGCGCATAGCCTGCTTGCCTTCCTCTGTCTCTGTGTCAAACTCGCCCTCGTCGAAGTTGGCTGCCCAAATCTTCCAGTTCTTCCAGTTACGATCCTTGTAGGTATCGGTGTCACCACCTGTCACGAGGCCGTAGTATGTGGGCTGGATGGGTTCGCTTGACTTGAAGATGATGAAGCGGTCGCCACTTGTGCCAGTACCCCACTTGGTGGTCAGGGGATCGCCGTCAATCAAGGATTCAGGACCTTCGGATGCATTCCAGTTGTCCGTAGTGCCAAAGAGGAACTCGTATGTAGCATAGATAGGCTCAATCTCTTCAGAAGAGTGATTGACAATATAAGCGTTGATACGCTTTGACTCGGCCTGAGCCTGTTCACCAGAAAGCAAGCGGTTGGCCACGATGTATGCATAGTTGCCACAGGGATACTCATCGTTGGGAGCAACGGCATCCGTTTCGCTTATCCAAGTCGTCAGGTAGGCTTTTGCCTCATCATTCACTTTGTTGTTCTCGATTGCAATGATTGCCTGGTTGCGGGTGGTGATGAGTTCTTTATAGCAGGTTGCAGAAGCATTGATTTTTGCCAGCATCTCATCGACAGCTGTACTCAGCTCACTCAGCTGAATGGGATCGGTGCAGGCCCTGACTTGTGCGATGAGTTCTGCCATCTGGTCAAGCAGTGCCTTTTCTGCAATGAGGTTGGGGTCGAATTGCTCTTCTGCAGCATCGGCAATGGCTTTGCCCTGGAGGACAACAACATACTCGTCGCCGAAGGAAAGTTCTGCCATCTGCATCAGACCGCTTGACACTACCTGGTCAATCTCGACCTTGAAGTACCTGAACTGTGTGGGGTTTGCATCGGTGAGGGTGAAGTATGCCTGCGTGAAGTTGGCAGCAGGAAGTTCGTTCAAGCCTGTACCCGTGGGAACACCAGCTTTGCTGTCAATGAGTACCCAGTCCTCAGACTCGCGCGTCACAGCTTCCTCGTCGTAAGCGTTCATGCCATAAATCCGCCACTGCTTCCAGTTACGGCCTGGATTAGACTGCGTGTCGTTAGCCGTAGTCAGAGTATAGTAAGTGGGAGCGATGGGACGTGAAGCCTTGATAAGGACATAACCGCCGTTAGTGGTCTCGCCCTCGTTTCTGTTGGTAAAGCTGCAGCACCACTTTGTGTCGGTCTTGCCATCAAAGAGGTTGCCGATACCTTCACCGCCGAAGCCCTCAGGAGCACCGCCCTTGGAGAAATAGTTAATCGGCTCGTCGGTGCCTGTACCCTGGTCTTCCAACCACTTGAGATACTTCTGGAAGTCGCCGTAGGAACCAAGGCCCCACTCACTCATCTGGAGATAGATATCTGCATCGGCTACAGACTTGGTAATCTCTATCCAGAAGTACTGGAACTCGTCTGTGCCCATATAATCAAACTGGAGGTTTGTTTCAGCGAAATTCTTTGCAGGCAGAGGCTCGTCTACCTTGTCGTCGAGGAGCGTCCAGCCTTCGCCATTGCGCACGGCGTCTGCATCATTTGCGAAGTTACCTCCGTAAATCTTCCATGATGCCCAGTTGCGCTCACCAGGATTGTCACCATTACCTGTATCGTTACCAGTAACAAGGAAGTACCATTCAGGTACTACAGCCTTCTCTGCCTTCACGATGATCCACATGCGATTGGCAGACTCGCCTTTGTTGATAGGCCAAGCCTCTTCGTCAGAAAGTGCCGGATTGAACCATCCGCCCCACTTGGTCTGGATATCTGCATCAACCAACTTGTCGTAGGTCTCGGCACCCAGGGCATTCTGCCCATAGGAGAGCATACCGTCGAGCGCAGTGAGCTTGACGTACTCAGCCCGTGCATTCTGCGAGGTCATCATTGCCAAAGCAACGAAGCACATCCACAGAATGCTTGAAGATGTAAACAGTTTCTTCATTTTGTTTGGTTTTTTGAAGTTAATAAATAAGTGAATTGATATGTTTTTCTCGTTTATGCTGTCAGGAAGGGCACACTCCATGCCTTTCCATGAGCAAAGTTAAGGTTTTTTTACCTTTCTTTTTGCTTATGTTTGCACATATTTTACAACGGTTAACAACTTTTAACAAAAAGTCCCCGTACTTATGACGATAAGTACACGGACTTATGGGCATAAGTACAGGGACTTATGGCAATAAGAGCACGGACTTCTGGGAAGGTATCAATTCACCTCATGTTCTTGGGATGTTAGGATGTTCGGGCAGATGTCGGATGTTAGGATGTTCGGGCGTTAGGATGTTCGGGCGTTAGGATGTTCAGGCGTTAGGATGTTCGGGCGGATTTGCAATCCGCCCGTATCGAGTATAGGGATTTGTAATCCCGAAACATCTTTTTATCGCATTGCAAATGCTTATAATCTATACTGGCGGATTACAAATCCGCCAGAACAAAGAACAAGGAAATCCGCCAGAACGAGGGAACAAGGAAATCCGCCAGAACGAGGGAACAAGGAAATCCGCCAGAACGGGGGAACGGGGGCATTACCGTGCAACGATTACGTTCAAAAGACCACTCATGCCTGCATAATTGCGGGCAGAGCTATACAGATAGTCTTCCGCACGTTCAACTATCTCCTGTCTCACAGGATTCTGATGTATGTACTCAAGCTTTTGTCTATAGAAATCGTGGGTGTAGATTTGCTCCACATGATTATCCTCCTGCCAAAACTTGTAGCTCGCAACTTTCTTGTCATTGGCAGCACGGAAGCTACACCTGTCCAACATCCACTTTTGTCTGCTTTCCTGTATGTTCTCCTGAATAGACAATATAATGCTTTTGCTTGTAAACTTCTTGAAGTCACGAAGCACGTCGCCGATTGTATTGTCTCCTCTCACGCCGACAATCATGTGCAGATGGTTTGTCATCAACACCCACGCGTATATGTCAAGCCCCTTGTTCGCCTGGCAGAACTCCAACGACTCGACAACAATATGTTTGTACAGTGGACGGGTGAAAACATCCATCCAATCAACCACAGTGGAGGTGGTGAAGTACAGTTCGCGTGTCAATGCTGGCATAATGGTTTAGGAGATTGTCGTATTATTCTTAGTTTATCGCATTGCAAATGCTTATATTCGATGCTGGCGGATTACAAATCCGCCAGAACGGCGAACGGCTCGAAGGTATCAATTCACCATTAATTTGGTGAGCAATACCAGGTCTTGGGCGTTGACTTTGCCGTCGCTGTTGAGGTCGGCGGCGGCTGGGACGAAGCCTTCAACCGGCTTGCCCACGATATAGAGCCTAAGTGCCTCATAATCGGCAGCATCCACCTCGCCGTCGCCATTCACATCGCCAGGAATAACCGGCTGCGGATAGCTGAAGAAGAAGTCGTAGGGCGTATAGTTGGTGGCGCCAAGGGTGGTGTCGTTCTCGCGGCGGTCGAGGAGTGTCCAGACTTTATCGTCGGGCACTTCGCTCTTGACTTTGCTGCCCAGCAGCGACCACGTCAATGGATTGCGCCCCGGGAACGTCTGCGTATCGGCGGCCGTGGTGATGCGATAGCCTGAAAGCTCGACCGTTTTGCCAGCATCTATATATATATATAATGTATTGTCGGCATCGAAAGCCGCGCAGTACTTCGTGGAGATGTCGTCGTCGAAGAGGTCGTCCGGGTCATGGTCCTTGATGTATGTACCCGTCCAGGCGTAAGTCGTGAGCGGTGTCACCTCGTTGCCGTCCTTGTCGAGGAGGTCGAACTCGCAGAACTGTATTGTAGGACCGCTGACGATTGCCTCAACAGCCAGCTGATAGTAACGGTGTCCGTCAACCGGGTCGGGTGCATGTGGGATGTAGAAGTCGTAGGGCGTGTAGTTCGTCGCCTCCATCGTCCAGTCGTCGTCGCGCTCGTCGATGAGCGTCCACCCCGTGTCGTCAGGGTCATCGAGCTGGACGTTGCTGCCGTAGAGCTTCCACGAGCTTGGGTTACGGTCGGGGCTGTCGTCTGTGTCGTTGGCAGTATAGATGCGGTAGCCGTAGGCATCCACCTCGCTACCGGCATCGAAGAGGAAATAGGAATTCCCCGAGAAGGGACCGCAATACTTGGTATAGACACTACCGTCGGCAGCATTGCCCCAACCTTCTCTATAATAGGATTCCTCGTACCCGCCATATACATAGAGGTCTGACACTTCTTCCAGCGACTCGTCCAGGATGTCGAACTCCGAGAACTGCAGGGAGCCTGTGTTGCCGCCCTGCACCTTCGTGATGACGAGGTTATAGTAGCGGAACCTCGTCGCCTCGCTGTTGAAGTTGGTGTAGCGTCCGTTCTTCTCATAGACCTTGCCGCTTGCCTTGCTCAGCACGGGCCAGGCGTCGTGCGGCTTGCCGTTGTCGAGGTTCTGGCGCCATTCGTCGCCATCGGCATTGTGGTTGAGCTGGTAGCAGAGATAGCCCTTGTCCACCTGGGTGGGTGTCATGTTGTTGGTCTGCGTGGAAGTGTAGTCCCAGCAGTTGTTGATGACGGTGCTCTTATCGGCGAAGGCGAACTCCTTGCCCTCTGTAGCACCAGTGACGGTACCGATATTGTAGCTGTTCTCCACCGTCAGCTTGCCGGCAGAGGAGCCGATGAGGCCTGCCGCATTCTCGCGGGCAGTGATGCTGCCTGTGTTGCAGCAATGTGTCACCTTGAATGTTGCCAACAGACGGCCAGCACCGACAAGTGCTCCGGCACAGCCCTCGCTGGCAGTCACCGTGCCGTGATTCTCGATGCCGGAGATGGTGACGGTGCCGTTACGTGCATATCCGGCAAGCATGCCGACGTAGTTCTTTCCCTCTACAGAGCATGTCTCGTCGAAGACGATATTGCTCAACGTGCAAGTCCCGGGATAGCCGAAGAGGCCGACTGCATCGCCGCCGCTGATGTGGAGGCCAGCGATGGTGTGTCCCTTGCCGTCGAAGCTTCCGGCAAAGGCCGATGACGTCTTATTGCCGATGGGCTGGAACTCATCACTATACTCCGTCATGTCAATGTCCGCGGTGAGCGCCGCTCTTGCGTTGGTCTCGCCCCCTTCGTTGACCATCTGGCTGAAGGTGCAGAGGTCGAGGGCAGAACCTATCTGATAGACACCGTTCTCCTGACGCAGCTTGCCGTAGGAGAGCATCTCGTCCATCCATGCCACACGATCCCTCACGAAGTCGCGCACACGGTCCACTTCCGCTTCCCACGAACCGGGGACGGCAGGGTTGAGCGAGATGTATTGGGTGAGGTAAGGCCAGCGGATGAAGTTGAGGTTGGCGGAAGCGCGTATTTCATTGCGCAGCGAATCGACATCCGCCGCAACGTCTTCAGGCTCGAAGTTTCCCTTCCGGCGAAGCTTCGCCCACATCTCCTGCAAGTACGAGAATGCCGAGACGTCGGAAAGAACACGGCTGACAAGCGAACCGTAATTACCCGTCTGGCGAACCTTGTAAGTCCAGTCCATGCGCTCGTTGGCAGGATAGGTGGTCTCGTCGTTCTCGAGAGCAAGGTCTGCATCCCATATAGGGCCGGTATAGAAATGGTTGTCGCCTCGCTCCTTAAATAGGAAGACCTGGCAGATCATGTCGGTGTTGCCATTGAACTCGCTGATCAGGAACCATCTGAAGAACGACTCAAGGTCGAGGACAGAGCGCATACCTCTCTCCTTATCGGTATAGTTTGCGCCGAAGAGGATGTTTTCCATGCTGTTCCAAGTGTTACGGATGTACTGGAACTGCTCTGGCTGCATGACATCTTCGTCTGGTTCGTGTACGGACATGGTGTTGCCGTATGAAGACATGAAATGATAAGTCTCACGGCTATAGTTGTTGTCTGCCTCGACGAGATAGCCGCCGGTGATGTTCTCCTCGTCAACGTCATACTCGGTCATCTCGGTGATGTCGATTCGGTTCCTGTCCACAGAGACGGCATCCGCCAGGGTGTAGGTGCCGCGATAGTCGCCATTGACCACAAGGTCAACGACCTGGCTCCAAGGCGTCCACTCCTTTTCGCCGCGCTTCGACATGGCCCATGCCACCGGGTTGCGCATCAGCGTTTTGTCGCGATAACTGTTGATGAGCACCCACTTCTTGCACTTGGTGGGCGACTCGTTGGCACTGCCCCTCATCATGTGGTGGCTCTTGTCGTCGTTGTACTTGATGCGGAAGGCTTTGTTCTCGTGCGTGGCAGAATAGTTGCCGCGCACACGGAACAGGACGGGGTACTCCTGAACGCGCGTCCCGTTGTCATAGATAAGCACCGACTGCGACTCGAAGTCCTCGCCACGGTTCACGGGCAGAATGTTGTCCACAACATGAATGCTGAGCGTCGGCAGATTGGTAATCTGATAGAACTGGCTGTCGTCGCCCTCGCCTGCATGACCGTAGAACTTCAACTCGGCAACATTACAATAAGAACCTGTGCCGCCTACATAGCGGACGTAGCGGAAGCCACGGCTCACATTGATGTCGGCCCTTGTCTCTGTCCCGCTGGCTGGCTTGGAGCTGATGAGGAAAAGCGGCACGGCATCCATGAAGTCGGGACTATTGGCACCCTCGAAGAGGCTGAGCAGCATACGGTCTGCCCCAAGGCCGCCAGAAGCAGGCGTGTAGCCGACGCGGGTAATGACATGTGGCTCACCCAAGTCCAGCCCCACCCATCCAAACGCGCTTGAACTGGTGCTGTAGTAGGTCGATGTGTTATCGTCGAAAGCCAAGACCGCCTTCGACTCGGTGCCGGAATATATCAGCGTGCCTTCAAGAAGATGGTCAACAGTTTGGTCATAGGCATGAAGCATGACCGGAGCAAGCGATGCAAAGAGCAGGAAGAGAAGCCTGCGGGACAGATATTTCATAGTTCTGTGTTCTGTGTTCAATGTTATTTTTTTCCTTCGCGGTATTGCTGCGGCGACAGACCCGTCTGCTGACGGAAGAAGCGCCCGAAGTGCGACTGGTTCTTGAAGCCCACCATTGCCGCTATCTGCTTGATGCTCTTGCTGCTGTCGCGCAATAGAATCTGTGCCGAGCGCACAATCTCCTCGCTGATGAGCTGGTTGGCAGTCCTGCCTGTGAGACGCTTGCAAATGCTGGAGAAGTACTTGGGCGTGATGCTGAAGAGGCTTGCGTACTCGTTGACGTTGAGATAGGGCTGTGCCGGGTCGTGCAGGTGCTGCATGAACTGGCGCAGAATGTTCTCGCTGGAGCTGTAGGTCTGGTGCATCAAATCCTCGTCCTGGAACTTGTGAAGGTCGTGCAGGTCGTAAGCCATCGATGCGAAGAGCAGACGCAGGCTGAGTTCCTTATGCGGCGTTTCGGGACTGGAGAGATGGTTGCGAAGCAGGTCGAAATAAAGCCGATAGCGCGTCAACGCCACCTCATCGACATGGAGCACTTTGTGCGAGGAGGAGAACATGGAATGTGTCCACTCCATGCGCACCATCTGCGAAAGCTGTGCCACATACTCCGGCGAAAGGAAAAGCACCAACGCATTAAAGTCCATGCTCATCATGCTCTTCTCGAAGATGTTGCGCGGCTTGCAAGTGATGATGTCACCCTCGCGAAGCTGATAGGTCTGCTCGTCGACCGAGAACTGTGCCTGCCCTCGTGTCACTACAGCAAAAAGGAAGCCTTCAATAAGGACATCCGAGATGTTAAGGTTACGCACCTCGTCGAAATCACAGAAGATGGCAATGTGGTCATTGCTGTGGAAATTCAGTTTGCTGTCGGCTATGGCTTGAAAATCGAGTTTCTCCATCTATCCTTTTACCATTTATCGCCTGCAAAGGTACAAAATAACTGTGAACTATGAGCCATTTCACCTCTTTTTGTTCTGTTTTTCGTCTTATTTTGAGGTTTGTGGAGAAATAGGACAAACTTTGCGCCGCTACATTATTGATATTTGGAAAAAAAGTTGTTACTTTGCGCCCGCAATTTTAAGTAAAGAAGGAAAATGAAGAAGAAAGTATTAGCTATCGCCATGCTGGCAACAGCCATTCTTTTCACTGCTTGCAGGAAAAGCGGAGAGAGCTACAAGGTGGAGGCGCTGAATGTCACCACCGAGACTGTCAGCGCAGGCAATGCCTGTGCCAGCAAGCATTATGTAGGCAAGGTGGAGGAAGAAAGCAGTACGCCTGTCAGCTTCACAGGCATGGGCACGGTCACCAGAGTGTGCGTCGAAGAAGGGCAATATGTGGCAAAGGGACAGCTCATCGCAGAGATGGACCCTACACAATGTGAGAACTCCCTTCAGGCAGCCAAGGCAACCCTGGACCAGGCACTGGATGCCCAAGAGCGTATGCAGGTGCTCCACGACTCACAGTCCATCTCCGACATCGACTGGGTGAATGTGCAGACGAAGGTACGCCAAGCGCAAGCCACCCTTGACATGGCAAGCAAAGCCCTGAAGGACTGCCGCCTGACAGCGCCATGCAGCGGCATCATTGGCATGAAGGCAATGGAGAACGGCATGACAGCCCTGCCGTCGCAACCAGTCTGCACCATTCTGGACATCACGAAGGTCAAGGTCAAGGTGTCCGTCCCCGAAAAGGAGATTGCCCTCTTCAACCCCCAGCAGAGCAAAGGCAAGGGTGTGACCATCACTGCCGAAGCGCTCGGCGGCAAGACGTTCCGCAGCACACAGTTCGTGCGCAGCGTTCAAGGCGATGCCCTGACACACACCTACGATGTCCGCTTCACCCTGCTCAACCCGGGTGGCGAACTGCTTCCGGGCATGGTGGTAAACGTCTCGACAGAGGATGACGAAGCCGCTGACGGACAAAGGACGCTGACGGTGCCCGTGCGCTGTGTGCAGCAAGGAGCCGAATGTCGACAGTTCGTCTGGCTTGCCAAGGACGGCAAGGCTTGCCGCCAAACGGTAGAGGTGGGTCAGACACAAGGCGACCGCATCAGCATCATTTCGGGCTTGGCTGAAGGTGACAAAGTAATTGTTGAAGGCTACCAGAAGGTCAGCGAAGGCTCGGAAATCAGGGATTAGAAATTTTGGCATATGAGCTATGAAGCTTTAGCTCGATGAAATCAACTCTGGATTATGAACTATGGACTATGAACTGAATAAACATTGGTCTGCCGGGCCACTCAAGAACTGGGGCATCACGGCACTCATCACCATCATATTCCTTGCCTTCGGATTCTATGGATTGGAGCAGATGCCGAAGGACGAGTTCCCACCGTTCACCATGCGAATGGGCGTTATCGTGGCAGTTATGCCCGGAGCGACAAGCGAAGAGATAGAGGCACAAGTGGCACGTCCGCTGGAGCGCTACATCTTCACCTTCAAGGAGGTGGACCGTGCAAAGACGACCACACAGAGCATGAACGGCCTGTGCTTCATGAAAGTCTTCTTCGACCCGAAGCTCACCAACCTTGCACCTGTATGGAACAAGGTGAAGCATGGCGTCAATGCCTACAAGAGCCAGCTGCCAAGCGGTGTCGCGACAGTCATCGTCAAGGATGACTTCGGCGATGCCTCCGCCCTGCTCATCACGTTGGAGAGCAACCAGCGCTCCTATCGCGAGCTGCAGGAGTACAGCGACGAACTGGCAGACCGCCTGCGCCGCATCAAGAGCGTCAGCAACGTGCGCCAGTACGGTGAGACGAAGGAACAGCTGAGCATCTATGTGAACCGCGAACGCCTTGCAGCCTACGGCATCGGACAGGCAGCCCTCATAAATGCCCTCTCGAACGAAGGGCTTACGACCTTGAGCGGCAGCGTCAGCACCGCATCGACCAACATTCCACTGCACCTCAGTACAACGCGCAACTCGGAGCAGGAGGTGATGGACTACATCATCTATTCCGATGCCAATGGCCAGGTGGTGCGGGTGCGTGACATTGCTGAGGTGCGGCGCGAGTACGACACCAGCGACAGCTACATCGAAAGCAACGGCAAGCGCTGCGTGCTGCTCTCGCTCGAAATGACCGGGGGCTACAACATCGTACACTACGGCGAGGAGGTCAATCAGGTGATAAACGACTTCCGCAAGGAATACCTGCCCGCAGACATCGACGTGCTGCGCATCACCGACCAGCCGAAAATCGTGGAGGATAGCGTGACAGATTTCCTCGTCAACCTCCTCGAGTCGATGGCGGTCATTATTCTGGTGATGATGATACTCTTCCCCTTGCGCAGTGCCATCGTAGCAGGCATCACCATTCCGCTTTCCACGTTCATCAGCGTGGGCATCATGTATATCTTGAGCATACCGCTGAACATCATCACGCTGGCTTCGCTCATCGTGGTGCTTGGCATGATTGTGGACAACAGCATCGTGGTCATCGACGGTTACCTGGAGTACCTCAATGCCGGCATGAAGCGCAGTGATGCCGCCATCATGTCGGTCAAGCAGTACTTCATGCCCATGCTGCTTGCCACCGTCTGCATCTGCGCCATCTTCTACCCCATCCTCTTTACGGTGACAGGCGAGGCGGGCGATGTCATCGGCTACTTCCCTGCCACCATCACCATCTGTCTGATGGTTAGTCTGATTGTTGCCGCCTGCATCATTCCCGCCCTGAACGTACGCATCATCAAGAAAGCGCAAGAGAAGAAGCCCGACAAGCCCAGCATCACCGACCGCGTACAAGGCATCTACGACCAGGCACTGAAGTGGACGTTCCGCCATCCTTGGCTGACAATAAACGGCAGTGTGATACTGGTCGTACTCACCTCCCTCATCTTCCCGACGCTCAAGGTCCGGCAGTTCCCCTTCGCCGACCGCAACCAGTTTGCCTGCGAAATCTTTCTGCCACAGGATGCAGGCTTGGACGAGACACGCGCCATCACGGAAGCTCTGTGCGACTCGCTTTCCAAAGACAAGCGCGTCACAAGCGTCACAACATTCATGGGCTGCGCCTCACCGCGATTCCTGGTCTGCTATGAGCCGCAAATGGGTGGCAAGAACTTCGCACAGCTCATCGTCAATACGACAAGCATACAGACGACCTTCGACGTCCTCAACGAATATGCTCCACGGCTGAGCAACTTCTGGCCCGGCGCATACGTCCGCTTCAAGCAGATGGACTACCTGCCCGTGCCGACCTACGAGTACCGCTTCTATGGCAATGACATGGACAGCATCCAGCTTGCTGCTGAGCGTCTGATGGAACGTATGCGCCAGATGCCAGAGCTGGAATGGGTGCATACCGACTACGACCAGCCATCGCCTATCGTGGACATCACACTCGACCCCATCGTCGCCTCACAGCTCGGCATCACACGCACCACGGCAGAGCTGCAGCTCGCCATGCAGACGGGCAAGACACAGGTGGCAACCATCTGGGAGGGTAACTACGAAGTGCCCGTTGTGCTGCGCGACAGACAGGCGGAACAGATGCAAGTCAGCGATGTGGAGAACCTCTACCTCACGCCATTGACACAGCCCGCCGGCAGTGTGCCGCTCCGCCAAGTGGCAGATGTCCGCACGCGATGGACGCCCACCAGCATCATACACCGTAACGGCGAACGCTGCATCACGGTGACTGCCGAGAACAAACGCGGCGTGCTGGCTGCCACGGTACAGAACCGCATCAAGGACATTCTTAACAACGACTTCCAGCTGCCCTACGGCGTACGTTCTGAGATTGGCGGTGAGCCGGAGAAGAACCTCGAAACAGTGCCCGAAGTGAACTTAGGCATTGGCATTGCACTGGTCATCATATTCTTCTTCCTGCTTTTCAACTTCCGCCGCTTCGGGCTGACCGGCCTCTGCATGGCTGCCATTCTGCTCTCTTTGCCAGGTGCCATGATAGGCTTGGGCATTGCCGACATCACGCTTGGCCTGACCAGTCTCTTCGGCTTCATCACGCTCATGGGCATCATCATGCGCAACGAGATACTTATCTTCGAACATGCCGACCAGAAGATTGCCGAGGGCATGTCTGTGCACGACGCAGCCTTTGACGCCGGACGCCGACGCATGGTGCCTATCTTCCTGACAACCGCCACAACAGCTGTCGGTGTGATTCCCATGATACTTGGCAAGTCGTCGTTCTGGATGCCAGTCGGCATCACCATATTCGCCGGAGGCATCGGCACGCTCATCCTCGTCGTGACGGTGCTGCCCGTCGTCTATTGGAAGCTGAGCAATAAAAAACCACAAGACCTATAAGACCCATAAGACCCATGAAACCCATAATCCTTTCCCTCGCCTTCCTTTTCTGCCTGGCTGCTTCTGCACAAAAGCTGACATTGGAGCAGTGCCTTGACCGCGCTAGGCAGAACAACCACGAACTGCGCAATGCCGCGCTTGAGATTGAGGCTGCCACAGAGCAGCAGCGCGAAGCCTTCACCAACTACTTCCCGCGCATCAGCGCCAATGTCATGGCATTCCGTTTCTTCGACGAACTGATCAAGGCAGGCGGCACCATTCCGCAGGAGATTGCTCTGCTAAGCCCGCAGCTCGCGCCCTTCGCCGGCATGCCTGTCAGCATTGCAGGACTTAACTCCGGCTATTCTCTTTCGGCCACACTCATCCAACCCCTCTACTTTGGCGGGCAGATTGTCTATGGCAATAAGCTCAGCCGGGTGCAGCAGGATGTGATGACGCTCAAGGCGCAGCTGACGGAGAAAGAGGTGATGCAGAAGGTGACGGAATGCTACTGGCACCTGGCCTGCACATACTACAACCTGAACACCATCGAGGCTTCCGAGAAGCAATTGGACGCCATGATGGCACAGGTGGAGCTGTTCCTGAAGGCGGGCGTCACCACACGCAACTCCGTACTGAAGGTGCGTCTGCGCCAGCAAGAGCTATCCAAGCAACGGCTCACGGTCGAGAATACTGGCCATGTGCTGCGCCTGTTGCTTGCACAGCAGATAGGCATCGCACCGGCAGAAGCGGACAAGAACTTCGACATCATCCTTGAGGACAAGGCGGTAGAGCAGCCTATCGAAGCAACAGAAGGAGCGTTGAACCTCTCACCCGACCACCGGGAAGAGCTGCAGCTGATGGGCAAAGCTGTGGAGGCGCAGGCGCTGCAGGTGAAGATGCAGCGCGGCAAGTATCTGCCTCATCTGGGAGTCGGCGTGGGTGGTTATCATGCCGGCCTCGGCGGTTTTCCCAGCCTGCTCAAAAACTTCATGCCTTCCTGCATGAACAACGGTCTCGTCTTCGGCACCCTCTCTGTTCCGATTAGCGACTGGTGGGGCGGCAGTCATGCCATACGCAGGCAGAAAATCAAGCTCCAGCAGGCAAAGGCTGACCGCGACAATGCCCGCCAGATGCTGCAGATTGACATCGAGCGGGCTTGGACGACCTTGCAGGAGACCTACCGGCAGACACAGATTGCACAGACCAGTTGCGAAGAGGCCGCCGAGAACCTGCGCATGAGCACAGAGCAATACCGCATGAGCACCTGCACGCTGACCGACCTCCTCGATGCCGAAACACTCAACCACCGGGCACAGAACGACCTTGCCAAAGCCAAGGCAAACTATCAGATTGCCCTTGCCGACTACCGCCGCAAGGCATTCTGAGGGGACACTTGCCATAGGTAGTTATTTGCATTTTTTGCCTTAACATTAGGAGGGGATTGTTTTTTTTTGTAACTTTGCAAGATGAAATCTATATTTTAGCTTTATGAAAAGATTGTTTACAACTTTGCTCTGCCTTGTGTCCCTTACTTGCAGCGCACAAAACACTGAGTTCTTCACCCCCGTACACCAAAACGCGCTGCGGCTGCCTGCCGTGCCGCTCATCACGGTTGACCCCTACTTCTGCCTCTGGAGCAAGTACGACCACCTCTACGACGGCAGCGTCACGCACTGGAGCGGCGTGAAGAAGCCCCTCAACGGCGCCGTCTTCGTGGACGGCAAAGCCTATCGCTTCATGGGCGAGAGCATGGAGGGCGTCCAACCCATGGCTTCTGAGAAGGCCTGGACAGGCAAGTATGTCACCAGCAAGCCTTCGGGTGCTTGGACAAGTATCGACTACGACGATAGCAGCTGGCAGAGCGGCGAAGCCCCTTGGGGCGGCGGCGACGACGGCTACAACAGCAGCGTGAAGACTCCTTGGTCGGGCGGCAACGTCGATATTTGGGTGCGCCGCAGCTTCGACCTCGAGGAGATTGACGACAACGCACTATATTATGTAATGTATAAGCACGACGATGTTTTCCAGCTCTATGTCAATGGTACGCAGGTTGTCAGCACAGGCGAGACGTGGGATGTCCATGGCAAAGCCGCACTCATCGACAAGAGCCTGCTCCGAGTGGGAAGCAACGTCGTGTCCTGCCACTGCCACAACACCACTGGTGGTGCGTACGTTGACATGGGCATCTATCTGAGCGTCCTCGAAGTGGCAGTGCAGAAGTCCTGCACCGTCACCGCCACCAGCACCTACTACACCTTCCAGTGCGGCGGCATCGACCTCGACGTGGTCTTCACCACACCGCAGGTGATGGACGACCTCGTGCTCTTCTCCACCCCCATCTCCTATATCTCTTACCAGGCCAAGTCCAACGACGGCCAGGAGCACGACGTGCGTGTCTTCCTGCAGACAAGTGCCGAGATGGCTGTCCGCACCGCAGCCCAAGGCACAGTTACCCGGCGCAAGGTTACGAACGGGAATATGTATTTCTACGGCGGCAACCAGAAACAAACTCCCCTGTCACACACCAACGACCTCATTGACTGGGGCTACGTCTATGCCTTCAGCGACCAACAGGAGGGCCACAACCTCAGGCTTGGTGAGCACGATGCGATGCTGCGCGAGTTCGCCAACACAGGCACCGTCACCAGCCCCGCCATCTCCAAGACAAGCCCCGGCGGCACATACTACAGCATTGTCTATAACGACAGCCTTGGCATCGTGAACACCGGCGGCAAGCGTTCCTTCGCCATGTTCGGCTACGACGACACCTACTCCATCCAGTACCACAGCGCCAACCGCAAGGGCTACTGGTCGAACAATGGCAAAAACACCATCACCTCACGCTTCGAGGACCTCTACGAGAACTACGAGGACATCATGGAGCGCTGCCGCAACGTGGACAGACAAATCTATAATGACGGCTACGACGTTGGCGGTGTCAAGTATGCAGAGATACTGGCGGCAGTCTATCGCCAGACCAATGCCGCCCACAAGCTCTTCACCGACACAAAGGGCAACCTCATGTTCATGAGCCGCGAGAACAACTCCGGCGGCTTCATCAACACCCTCGACGTGACCTATCCCTCGCAGCCGCTCTATTGGATTTACTCTCCGGCACTCGCCAAGGCCATGATTACACCGGTCTTCGAGTACAGCGCACTGGGTAAGTGGAACTATGACTTCCCCAACCACGACCTCGGACACTACCCCATCGCCAACGGCAACCACTACGGCAACCCCAACGACGGCACCGGTAGCACGATGCCTGTCGAGCAGAGCGGCAACATGCTCACCCTCGCCGCCATCATCGCCACACAGGACGGCGACCTCGACTACCTCCGCAAGTACCTTCCCTACATGACCAAATGGGCGAACTACCTTGTCGAGAACGGCAAAGACCCTGCCAACCAGCTCTGCACCGACGACTTCATGGGTCACAGCGCACGCAACACCAACCTGGCTGCCAAGGCCATCATGGGTGTGATGAGCTACAGCGAGATACTCCGCATGCTGGGCGACGACGAAGGGGCCGACGAGTACAAGGCAAAGGCTGAGGACATGGTTACGTTCTGGAAACAGAATGCCTACACCAGTAGCGGCAGCAGGCACTACCTGCTTAACTTCGGCGCCGACGGAGGGACATGGAGCACCAAGTACAATCTCGTCTGGGACAAGATATGGGGCTGGGACCTTATGAAGGATGTCCGCACAACAGAGATGTCCTACTACATGAACAAGATGAAGAACTACGGCCTGCCGCTCGACAGCCGTGGCGACCTCTGCAAGAGTGACTGGCAGATGTGGGTGATGGGCTTTGCCGACCAGCAGTCGCAACGCAACAAGCTCATCAACACGCTCTGGAAGTACATCAATGAGACGCCTTCCCGCGTACCCGTCAGCGACAATCACTATGCAAGTGGCGGCAGCATGGCCATGTTCCAGGCCCGCAGCGTCGTGGGCGGCTATTGGATGCGCGTCTTCGTGGATCAGTTCATTGCCAGCGGCCGCACAGGAATATCCGAGCTTTCCGAATACTCTGATTACTCCGAATACTCTGATGCCATCTACGACCTCAGCGGCCGTCAATTGTCAAATCGTCAAATTGTGAAATCGTCAAATCCCCGCGTTTACATCAAGAACGGCAAGAAAATCCTAAAATAGCCAAATAGTAAACTCGTAAATGGTTTATATGAAAACTTACACGTTTCTGCTCATTGCTCTGTTAGTCTCTGTTTTCGTGCCAAGCATGGCACAGGCAGAGGAAGTCTATCGCGACAACACAGTCCGCTTCACCCTCATCGACGAGGGTACCATCCGACTGGAATACGCACCAGACGGCAAGTTCGTCGACAACAAAAGCTTCGTGGCTGTCATTCGCGAATATGGCGAAGTGCCGCACAAAGCCTCAACGAGCGGCGGCAAGGTGGTCATCACGACTAGCAAGTTCAAGCTCACCTACCGCAAGGATGGCGCACCCCTCAGTGCCAAGAACCTCACCATCACCTCTGCCAAGACGCTCGACAAGCAGTTCACTTGGACGCCCGGCACAGAGCAGAAGGGCAACCTGAAGGGTACCTACCGCACGCTCGACGGCTACGACGGCGACACATATCAGTACAGCAACCCCAAGCACCCGATGCCTCTTGAGGACGGTTTGATTGCCACAGACGGTTGGACGCTCATCGACGACTCCAAGAATTACATCTTCGACGGCGCACAAGACTGGGACTGGGTGACAGAGCGCAAGAGTGCCGAAGGCGCACAGGACTGGTACTTCATGGCCTACGGGCATGACTACAAAGGCGCGTTGAAGAGCTTCACGAAGTTTGCCGGCAAGGTGCCTCTGCCTCCCCGCTACACCTTCGGCTACTGGTGGAGCCGCTATTGGACATATTCCGACCAAGACCTGCGCGACCTCATCGAAAACTTCCACCGCCTTGACCTGCCGCTCGACGTGATTGTCATTGACATGGACTGGCACCCCAACACCAAGGAAAGTGGCGGTGGCTGGACTGGCTGGGACTGGAACGAAAGCATCTTCCCCGACTACAGGAAGTTCCTCGCCTACCTCGACGAGCAGGGCGTAAAGACGACCATGAACCTGCATCCTGCCGACGGTGTGCGCCCCTACGAAAAGAAGTATGGCGAGTTCATGCAGCGCTACGGCAAGAACGACGGCAAGACCTACGAGTGGATGGGCAGCGACAAGAAATACGTCAAGGCACTCTTTGACACCTACCTCCATCAGTATGTCGATGAAGGCGTTGACTTCTGGTGGCTCGACTGGCAGCAGTGGGAGAAGGACAGGACACTGACGAACCTCGACAATGTATTCTGGTGCAACTACATCTGGTTCACTGACATGGAGAACAACGGCACGAAGCGTCCCCTGCTCTACCACCGCTGGGGCGGCCTCGGCAACCATCGCTATCAGGTAGGCTTCTCGGGCGACTCCTACGCCACTTGGGAAAGCCTCAGCTTCCTGCCCTACTTCAACAGCACGTCCTCCAACGTCCTCTACGGCTACTGGAGCCACGACATCGGCGGACATCAAGTCAAAAAGTTTGGCATGGGTGTTGACAAAGAACTCTATACCCGCGCCATGCAGATGGGGCAATACCTGCCCATCCTCCGCACCCACAGCGCAAAAGACCCCACCCTCGACAAGGAGCCGTGGGCCTTCGACCAGGCAACCCAGCGTCGCCTCGCAAATGTCATCAACGGACGCTACGCCCTTATACCTTATATATATACTATGGCGCGCCAGGACTACGAGACAGGCATCTCGCTCTGCCGCCCGATGTACTACGACTATCCGGAGGCAAAGGAAGCCTACGAGATGAAGGAGCAGTACATGTTCGGCGACAAGATGCTTATTGCGCCTGTCACCAAGCCCGTCAACCAACAGAGCGGACTTGCCACTGTTAAGGCTTGGCTACCCGAAGGACAATGGTTAGAGTACGAGACCGGCACGATGCTCCAAGGCGGACAGACCGTAGAGCGGCTGTTCTCGATGGACGAATATCCTGTCTATGTCAAGGCTGGCAGCATCATTCCCTACTACGGCAAGGTGAAGAACCTGAGCGGTACGGAACAGCCTGTCGTTGTTCGTGTCTTCCCCGGCGGCGATAAGGACGAGTTCACGCTCTACGAAGACAACGGCGAGGACAAGAACTACGTCAATGAATATGCCACTACGCTCCTCTCCTACTCTCGTGAGGGCAGCAAGCTCACCGTCACCATCAATGCCCGCAAAGGCAGCTACAAGGACATGCCCGCACGCCGTGACTACACGCTTGCCTTGCCCTGCCAGAAGGCACCTGTCAGTGTTAGCATTAACGGCAAAGCACTCTCCCAAAGGGGGAGCGGGGATGGGGCTGACTTTGACGGCCTGAACCTCGAAGCTTCTATCGCCTTAGGCAAAATCGACTGCAGCAAGGGCGCAACCATCGAAGTGACATTCCCCTCTGCCGACTATGCAGTGACGGACGGCGAGAAGGGACAGTTCCACCGCATACAGAATGCCGTGCACGACTATAAGCATCACGATGCCAACATGGTCTATACCGAGGACTTCGGCTACCTCGAAGCCGCGCCCCTGCGCCTCTCCTACCATCCCGAGGCACAGCAGGAGACGCTCGACCGCTTCCACCGTCTCTACAAGAAGCTGCCTGTCGTGCTCGTCGGACAGATGGGCAAGAACGACAACTTCGACCGCTTCCTGCACCAGGTCGGCGAGGACGGCAACATGCTCGGCGAGGTATCGCCTGAAGCTTTCAGCACCGCAGCTGGCACAGGCTTCGATGTCCGCTACTTCCCCAACATGAAGCTCGAAGGCGAGGCTAAGGCCAAAGGGCACTTGGAGAAGCTCGACTTCTTCCTCAGCGGCAGTCCTACGGAAGGCATTCCCGCCGACTACTGGAGCATGATAGCGGAAAGCACCTTCACCGCCCCGGAGACAGGCGATGTGATGTTCATCGTGAATGGTGACGATGCCTATCGCCTCATCTTCGACGGCAAGGAACTCCTGAGCGATTGGGGCAACCACGCCGAGACAAGCCGCAACGCCACCGTCTCTGTCGAGAAGGGCAAGCAGTACAGCGTTCGCATCGAGTACTACGACAACGAATACAACGGCATTCTTAGGTTGCAGACGTTGATGATTAAATAATTAATGGAGTTAACTCCCAAAATTAGCAGCATGAAAAAGTTCCTACTTGCAGCCTTGCTGCTCCTCTTCGCTGTTCCTGCCGGTTCCGTGCTCAAGGAGAAAGACCTGGCACGCACATTGGGTGTGCTCAAGGCCGAGCTACAGACCTCCTACGAGCAGCAGCAGGCTTTCATGCAAAGCTATGAGCAGCAGGGCATGCAGCAGCACAAGCAGCTCATCTGGTACATGCACCAGTGCGAACAGATAGGGCTGATGCTCTACTCGCAGTCCACCGACAACACCTTCGACATGGCGTATGCCTGCCAGCAGGCTGCAAACCTGAAGCGCGACCTCGACAACCGCAACAGCAAGATGCGGCAGTACGACAAGTTCATCGCCCGCCTGAAGCAGGAGATTGAGCGCACCGACCACCTCATCCGTTCGCTCAAGCGTATGCCGCCTGTCATCGATGCCGACAGCATCCTCAGCAGCAGCGACAGCATCCTCCTCCAGGCCATCGACTCACTGGCTGGCAAGAAGGACTCCCTGCTCATGGCACGCGAATCGATGGACGAAGAGACCATCAACATCCTGGAAGAGAAAAACAACGAGATACCGGAAGAGGAGGAAGAGAATCTGGAACCGCTCTATCTGACGCGGGCGCAGCGAAGGGACCGCGATGCCTGCCTGCTGTTTGCCGACACGATACGCACCAACATGCAGCGCTTCCTGGAGAGCCTTGAGGCAGAGAACGCCTACTACGAAAGTGTGCGCGACAAGGTGCGGGAACTCGACGAGTACGCCCAGAGCCGCTACCGCCTTTTGCAGGAGAACATCTTCCGCAACGGCAGTTCCAACTACTTCAGCGTCCTCGCCTCGCTGCCCATGCAGATCATGATGGTGAAGTCCTCCGTCGATATGAAGTACAAGCCTTTCGAGGGACATGACAGGCTCTACTCCGAGTGGCGCGGCGCAACGGTGCTCTTCATCAGCATCTTCCTCGTCTTCTACCTCGCCCTGGCACTCGGCATCAGCTATGTTGTGCTACGCTGGCTGCTGCCGAAGAAATGGCGCGGACCTGACTTCAAGGTGAAACGTGCAATGCTCAACAACGTGGTCGGCATCGCACTCTTCGCCATCATCGTCATGCTGGTCAGGACCTTTGCCCAGCGCAACTTCATACAGATGGGCACAGGGCTTATCATCAACATTGCCTGGCTGATGGAAGCCATCTTCCTTAGCCTCTACGTCCGGCTCAAAGGCGAACAGATGCGCCACGCCGCCATCATCTACACACCGCTGATGGTGCTCTCGTTCATCGTCATCCTGTTCCGCATCGTGCTCATCCCCAATGCGCTGGTCAACCTCATCTTCCCGCCCATCCTGCTTCTCTTTACCATCTGGCAGCACATCGTGACAAAGCGCCACAGACAATACCTGCCGATGCTCGACAAGTGCTACACGCACATCACCAATATAGCCCTCATCTTCTCCTGCATCGCCGCATGGGTGGGCTACACACTGCTTGCCGTGCAGGTCATGATATGGTGGACATTCCAGCTGGCAGCCATCATGACCATCACCTTCATCTACGACCTGACGAAGAAGTACGAGGCACGCTACCTGCTGCGACGCATCTGGAAGAATGAAGAATTAAAAATGAAGAATGAAGAAGTTGCTACCGCGCAGACATCTTCCGATAATTCTTCACTCTTAGCTATCAATTCTTCCATAAAGAAGGGCGAGTTCATCGACCAGACTTGGCTCTACGACCTCTTCTGCCGCACCATCGTGCCCATCCTGGCGGTACTTTCCGTGCTGGTGAGCATCTACTGGGCGGCAGAGGTGTTCGAGATGACAAGCCTTTGCAAGAAAATCTTCATGCGTGATATTGTCTATCAGACGAACTTCATACGCATCTCCATTTTCTGGGTTTGCATGGCGGCGGCCCTCTTCTTCATCTTCCGCTACATCAACTATGCCGTGCGAAGCTTCTATCTGTTCTACCGCAAGCAGTTCAGCGATGACAATCAGGCCATCAACAAGACGCTGGCTCGCAATGTCATCGGCATCCTTTGCTGGGGTCTCTACATCATCATCGTGCTCATCATCTTCAAGGTGCCGAAGGACGGCATCAGCATCGTGGGCGCTGGTCTCGCCACCGGTCTCGGCTTCGCAATGCAGAGCATCCTCGAGAACTTCTTCTACGGCATCAGCCTCATGTCCGGACGCATCCATGTGGGCGACTACATCGAGTGCGACGGCATAGCGGGCCGCGTGGAGAGCATCACCTACCAGAGCACGCAAATCATCACGACCGACGGCAGCGTGATTGCATTCCTCAATAGCGCCCTGTTCAAGAAGAATTTCAAGAACATGACGCGCAACCACCGCTACGAACTCATCAAGATACCCATCGGCGTGGCCTACGGCACCGACGTGGAGCAGGTTCGCAAGCTCCTCATCGAAGCCATCACACCCGTCTGCCAGGAGGTGAACGATGCCGGGCAGCCGCTCACCGACACCAGCATCCCCGTCAGCGTTGGCTTCAGCGACTTTGGTGAAAGCAGCGTGGACCTCAAGGTCGGTGTCTGGATGCTCGTCGAGGAAAAGTTCGCCCTCACCGCCCGCATCAAGGAAGTCATCTACAATACCCTCAACAAAAACAGCATCGAGATACCCTTCCCCCAGCGCGACGTGCACATCCGCAACTAAGGCAACGGAGCAGCATCCCACACGGCGTGCGCTTCCGAAAACGCCCCCCTCCGTCTCCCCCGAGGGGGAGTGAAAGTCGCTGCGAAGGAAGCCTCCCCTCGGGGAGGTTTGGAGGGGGTCTTTGAAATAAGCACGAGGCGCTTCCAGAATAAGCACAGGGCGCGTCCCGTTCTGGCGGATTTGAAATCCGCCAGCACCGAATATCAGCATTTGAAATGCGAAACAACAATCGGTGCGGGATTCCAAATCCCTATATTCCACACAGCCGGATTACAAATCCGGCCGAACAGGCGGTCAATTCCGGCCAAACAGGCGAATCCAGACACCTCAGAGGTAAGCCCTACTCCTGTCGAACTGCCGCTTCCCGGCACAAACAATGTTAAATAATGGAAAAAATCGCGCCGAAAGTTGGCGGTTCGCGAAAAAAGTCGTAATATTGCGGGAGAATAACCAATAAAAACTACGTATTATGAAACATTTTACTCTTCTTTTAGTGGCTGCAGCAACCTTCTGCACAAACGCCTTTGCACAGAGGCCAAAGAACATCTATACCAGTACAACTAACCTCAACCTCGAGGTTCTGCAGAACCAGGCACAGCCCGTTGTGCTGAACCGCACGCTCTTCGCAGGCTACAACACCATCTGCCTGCCCATGAGCCTCAGCGCAGAGCAGCTGCAGGCTGCCGCCAAGGACGTTCAGATTGAGCGTTTCGCCGCCATCCGTCAGGAAGGCAGCACCCTGAACATGTACTTCCTCGACTGCACGAACGAGGGCATCGAAGCTGGCGTACCCTACCTCATCTTCTCGCCCACCTTCCAGACACTCCATGCCAACACATCCGATGCTTCCGGCATCAGCACTGAGCTTCAGAGCGTCTGCAAGACCGACGGCGCAAACACCGTCACCTTCGGCAGCTCATGGGAAATGCTCAAGGTGGAAGGCCGCTACGGCATCCCCGCACAGCAGGACACCTACATCCTCGAGAGCATCCTGATCCGCACCGAGGGCGACAAGGCATTCCTGCCCACACGCTGCGGCTTCACATGGGACCAGCAGGCAACCTCTGCCTCCACCCTGGAAATCAAGCACGTCACCAGCCTCGACGATATAGAGACAAGCATTGAGAAACTCCAGGCCACTGGCGAAAAGGTTGATGTTTACAACGCACAGGGCACACTGGTTCTCTCCGGAACCAGCATCACCGCCGCCAAGCAGAGCCTGCCACAGGGCATCTACGTTGTCAAGGGCCAAAAATTTGCGGTTAAGTAATTTTACTCACATAGTCATTGACTTTCAGGAAGTTCCCCCATCAAAGGGGGGACTTCTTTTTTTATATGCAGTCACATCGCAAAAAAGTCCCTGTACCTATGCCAATAAGAACGTGGACTTATGGTCATAAGAACGTGGACTTATGACCATAAGTACGGGGACTTTTTTTCAATGGCAAGCGGTCTGTCCGTTTTTGTCACATTTTTGTCAGCCCGACATACTTTGGCACGGCCTTTGTATAATAAGGGTGTCGTGAAGTCGAAATAACGAAATAACAAGAGAATTAAAATCCTTAAATCGTAAATCATTAAATCATTAAATAGCATTATGGGAAAGATTATTGGAATTGACTTGGGTACCACAAACAGCTGTGTATCCGTATTTGAAGGCAACGAGCCTGTAGTAATTGCCAACAGCGAGGGCAAGCGCACAACTCCCTCCATCGTGGCATTCGTGGATGGCGGCGAGCGCAAGGTGGGCGACCCTGCCAAGCGTCAGGCCATCACAAACCCGAAGAAGACCATCTTCTCCATCAAGCGTTTCATGGGCGAGACCTACGACCAGGTGCAGAAGGAAATCTCGCGCGTACCTTATAATGTAGTACGCGGGGACAACAACACACCGCGTGTCGACATCGACGGACGTGCCTACACACCGCAGGAAATCAGCGCGATGATTCTCCAAAAGATGAAGAAGACCGCTGAGGACTACCTCGGACAGGAAGTCACCGAAGCCGTTATCACCGTGCCCGCTTACTTCAGCGACTCGCAGCGTCAGGCTACGAAGGAAGCCGGACAGATTGCAGGCCTCGACGTGAAGCGTATCGTCAACGAGCCGACGGCAGCAGCCCTGGCTTACGGTGTGGATAAGGCAAACAAGGACATGAAGATTGCAGTCTTCGACCTCGGCGGTGGCACCTTCGATATCTCTATCCTTGAGTTCCACAGCGGCGTGTTTGAGGTGCTCTCCTCCACCGGCGATACCCACCTCGGCGGCGATGATTTCGACCAGGTCATCATCGACTGGCTCGCCAGCGAGTTCAAGGCAGAGGAAGGCATCGACCTCAAGCAAGACCCGATGGCGCTGCAACGCCTGAAGGAAGCTGCCGAGAAAGCAAAGATTGAACTCTCCAGCAGCAC
>JAFXZK010000120.1 GCA_017541265.1 Bacteroidaceae bacterium
GTGTGCAGAAAGTGATGAAACTGCGTGTTTCTCATCCTGAAAGGGCAAAAGAGTCGCCCGCTAAAGTTAGGGGGTGAGGTAATCCTCCAAAGGATGCTTTTGTAGTGCCGCCTTGAGCTTCCGGAGGGCTTGGTGATGGATGGTTGATGCACGCATCTTGCTGAAGCCGAGGGACGAGGCGATTTCCGTGAGGTTGAGCGGTTCGCAGCCGAATCCGTAGAATTGTGTGACAACCTGGCGCTCCTGCTGCGTGAGGCACTGCAGGGCGTCGTCGATACGTTGCTGTTGCCCCGTGCGGAGCAGGTCTTCGTCGTCCTCTTGTTCCTGCTTCCTGAGTGTTTCCTCCTGCAGGCTGTCGGTGGTCCGGTTGCTGTGAATGGCTTGGAGCATCATCTTGCGGCACCAGTGGGCTGCATAGGTGGCGAAGCGGCATCCGCTCTCCTCGTCGTAGCGCATGGCGGCTTCGCACAGACCGAGGCATCCCTCTTGCTGCAGGTCTTCGAGGCTGACGCCGCAGTCCTTCATCCGCCAGGCCATCGCGTAGGCCAGAGGCATGTGGCTGATGACGAGCAGGCGGCCTGCGTCGGTGAGTTCCGCTACTTGGTTTTCTTGAACATCTTGTCTCATTTTCTTTTTCATTTTGAAGTGTTGGGAAATGAGACAGCCGGCTGTCCTTTGTCTTTGAATTCGCAGGCAAAGGTACGGCAAAGGTGTTAGTGTCGAAAACGGTTACAAGTTATGCAAGTGCTTGTGCAAGTTGCGCAAGCACGGCGAAAGGATAATACAAGATTGGCACGGGCTTGTTGCAATAAGTCCCCGTACTTATCCCGATAAGTCCCTGTACTTATCTCAATAAGTCCCTGTACTTATCCCGATAAGTCCCTGTACTTTTTTCAGCAGGACCGAGTGTCGGTTGAAGGCTTGATAATGAAGAGCTTGTCGTTATGGCGCACTTTCGTCTGCAAGGGGATGCTGATGTGCTGGCCTTGCTGGGCGACTTGCACGGGTTTGAGGTCGTAGCGAATCTCGCTGACGGTGGCGCGGAGAGCACCGGTGGTGGGGCCTGTCACCATGATGTCGTCGCCCACGCTGAGTTCGCAGGCTTCTATCTTGAACTCTGCCACCTGCAGCTTCGAGTAGTAGCGCACGGCGCGTCCGCAATAGACCTTGCGCTCCGTCGCCTTCGAACCGTGGCAGTCGTTCCACTCCATGATGGTCTTGCCCTGATAGTAGCCGTCCCAGAAGCCTCGGTTGAAAACCTTCGCCAGGCGCTCGTCCCATTCGTCGAGCCTTTTCAGAAAAGCTTCCTTACCCTCGTCGGGGTTGCAGAGCGTATCGATGGCCTCGCGGTAGCAGCGCACGACGGTATCGACGTATTCCGGCCCTCTTGCCCTGCCCTCTATCTTGAACACGCGCACGCCCGCATCAATCATTTTGTCGATGAAACGGATGGTTTTGAGGTCGCGGGGCGACATGATGTACTTGTTCTCGATGTCGAGTTCCGTGCCCGTTTCTACGTCCTGCACCGTGTAGCGGCGACGGCAAAGCTGCATGCACTCGCCCCGGTTGGCGGAGCGTCCCCAGTTGCTCTGGCTCAGGTAGCACTTGCCGCTGATGGCCATGCAGAGCGCACCGTGGCAGAACATCTCGATGCGGACGGGCTTTCCGCTCGGCCCGCAGATGCCATATTTCTCGATGGAATGGGCGATTTCTGCAACCTGCTCCATGTTCAACTCACGGGCAAGCACCACCACGTCGGCGAACTGCGCATAGAACTTCAGCGCCTCCACGTTGCTGATGTTGAGCTACGTGCTCAGGTGAACTTCCTGCCCTATCTCGCGACAATAGAGCATCACCGCCACGTCACTCGCAATGACTGCCGTGATGCCTGCGGCTTTGGCAGCGTCGAGGATGGTGCGCATCAGTTCGAGGTCCTCGCCGTAGATAATCGTGTTGACGGTCAGGTAGCTTTTGATGCCGAAACGCCTTGTCTCCTCGGCAATGCGTTTGAGGTCATCGATGGTGAATGTGCTGGCAGAATGTGCCCGCATGTTCAGGTTCTCGATACCGAAGTAGATGCTGTCCGCACCGGCTCTTATGGCAGCCGCCAAGCACTCGGGCGAACCCACCGGAGCCATGATTTCTATGTCTTGTTTCCTCATTTCGTCTGCAAATTTACGACTTTTTCCAGCATTCCGCAAAAATTATGAATTATGAATTAATTGTCGTACCTTTGCAGCCGCAAAAACAACATGTGGACAGATTTGGGCTGCTTGCAACCACAGTAAAAAATGCTAAAACGAGGAAAGCCGAAGGGTTCCTCACGCATTTGTGCCTGACTTCTTTCCCCATACATTATTAATATTAATTATATAAAATTAATTCTATTATGGGCTATTTGTTTACATCGGAGTCAGTCTCCGAAGGCCATCCCGACAAGGTGGCCGACCAAATCAGCGATGCAGTGCTGGACAAACTTCTTGCCTTCGACCCCGACTCGAAGGTGGCTTGCGAAACACTCGTTACGACGGGACAGGTGGTGCTGGCAGGCGAAATCAAGACAAAGGCTTACGTCGATCTGCAACGCATCGCTCGCGAAGTCATCAACCGCATCGGCTACACGAAGAGCGAGTACATGTTCGAGGGCAACAGCTGCGGTGTGCTCTCTGCCATTCACGAGCAGAGCGCCGACATCAACCGAGGCGTTGACCGCACAGACCGCGCGCAGCAGGGTGCCGGCGACCAGGGCATGATGTTCGGCTACGCTACCAACGAGACCGACAACTACATGCCGCTCTCCCTCGACCTGGCGCACCGTCTGCTCCAGACCCTTGCCGACATCCGCCGCGAAGGCCAGGTGATGACCTACCTGCGCCCCGACGCCAAGAGTCAGGTCACCATCGAATACAACGAACAAGGCGTGCCTCAGCGCATCGACACCATCGTGGTATCGACCCAGCACGATGAGTTCGACACCGACGAGGCCATGCAGCAGCGCATCGCCCACGACGTCAAGGAGATACTCGTGCCCCGCATGCTCGAGGGCATCCGCTCGGAGCGCGTCCGCAGCCTCTTTGCCGATGCCGCCTCCATCACCTATTACGTCAACCCGACCGGCAAGTTCGTCATCGGCGGCCCCCACGGCGATACGGGTCTCACGGGCCGCAAGATTATCGTCGATACCTATGGCGGCAAGGGCGCACATGGCGGTGGTGCCTTCAGCGGCAAAGACCCCTCGAAGGTCGATCGCTCGGCAGGCTACGCCGCACGCCACATCGCAAAGAACATGGTGGCAGCTGGCGTGGCAGACGAAATGCTCGTTCAGCTCAGCTATGCCATCGGTGTGGCAGAACCCGTCAGCATCTTTGTCGATACCTATGGCAAGAGCCACGTCGGCCTTTCCGACGGCGAGATAGCCGAGAAGATAAAGAGCCTCTTCACCCTCACCCCATACGCCATCGAGCAGCGCCTCAAGCTGCGCAACCCCATCTACGAGGAGACGGCAGCCTACGGCCACATGGGCCGCGAGCCGCGCACCGTCACGAAGCGGTTCGAGTCGCTCTATCACGAGACGAAGGAGGTGACGGTCGAACTCTTCACTTGGGAGAAGCTCGACTATGTAGAGAAGATAAAGGAAGCTTTCTCCCTATAACTATGAACTATGGACAATTTTGAATTAAATAAGCGGGTTGCCGTCTATTGTGCCAGCAGCACGCAGATAGACGAAAGGTACTTTCAGGATGCACGAAAGCTTGGCCAGTTGATGGCAGAGCAAAACATAACATTGGTGAATGGCGCGGGCAACATGGGGCTTATGGCAGAGAGTGCCAACGGCTGCCTTGAGGCTGGCGGCAAAGCCATTGGCGTCATCCCCACCTTTATGATAAAGGAGGGCTGGTGCCACGACGGCATGACCGAAATCATCGAGACTGCCGACATGCATGAGCGGCAAGCCAAGATAGCTGAGATAACCGATGCAGGCATCTTCCTGCCGGGCGGCATCGGCACCTTCGCAGAGATGACGGAGCTCATCGTGTGGAAACAGCTTGGGCTTTACTTGAAGCCCATCATACTGCTTAACACAGGCGGCTATTTCGATGCCCTGCTCAATACCTTGCACCAAGCCATCAAGGAGAATTTCATGCGCCCAGTGCATGCTGATATCTGGCAGGTTGCTGCCAAACCGGAGGACGCATTGAGGCTGGCACTCGAGACACCTCTTTGGGACACGAGCATCCGCCGTTTCGCCAAGATATGATTGCCCCTTACGACACGTGCAGCTTCTTTCGGGACGACACTCTGCTTCATGCGGAAGTGTCGTATCATCCCTTTGGCTTCGCAGCAACCGACACGCCCTTCCGCCTGCGCAACGATGCGTGGAGTGGTGTGCTGTTGCTTGTCTGCCTGCTGCTTGCGGCAAGTCTCGTGCTGAGGCTAAGCAAGAAGTTCAAGGAGCTGTTGCGAGGTGTGTTCTTCCCCATACCTGGCAAGATGGACGAGCCAGTTGTGGACGATCCGCTCCGCTACTCAACGCGCCTCGTGGCTGTCTGCCTCCTTTCGCTTACAGCCGCGATAGTGACCTTTATCTACACACAGCACGATGTCGGCTTCTACCTGTTCCCCGAGACACCCTACATCATGTTCGGTGCCTTCTTCCTGCTTTGGATTGTCTATTTCCTGGTGAAGAGGGTGACGAACAGCTTCGTTAATTGGATATTCTTTCGCAAGGAAAAAATCTTTACATGGCAACGGGCTTACACGTTTCTTCTTGTGTCGGAATCCGTGCTTTTCCTCATCTTTGCCGTTGTCGTGGCATATCTGCCCGTCTCTGCTGAAATGTTGTCCCTTTTGGCACTTCTGCTTATCGTTTTGGTCAAGATAGTACTTCTTTTTAAGACATATCAGATATTTTTTCCAAAAATGTATGGCACTTTGCATTTAATTGTGTACTTTTGCACACTCGAATTGATGCCGCTGCTTGTGCTACAGCAAATGCTGGCCTATGCAGAGTGCCTTTCGGTGATAAAACTATAGCAGAAAAACTACGACAGACGATGATAAAGAAGATACTCATCTCGCAGCCGGAGCCTATCTCGGCTAATTCTCCTTACTATGACATTGCAAAGCGTCATAATGTGGAGATTGTGTTCCGCCCCTTCATTAAGGTGGAGCCGTTGACACCGAAGGAGTTCCGCGCACAGAAGATTTCCATATTGGAGCACACCGCCATCGTGTTCACGTCGCGCCTCTCGATTGACAATTTCTTCCTTCTCGCCAAGGAGATGCGCATTCCTATACCAGAGGACATGAAGTACTTCTGCATCACCGAGACTGTGGCACAGTACATCCAGAAGTATGTGCAGTACCGCAAACGCAAGGTCTTCTTCGGCACAACCGGCAAGATAGACGACTTGCTGCCCACGATGATAAAGCACAAGTCGGAGCGCTACTTCATCCCCTTGAGCGACGTACACAATCCTGTTTTCAGCGATTTGCTTGACAGCAAGGGCATCAAGCACTCGGACGCCATCATGTACCGTACCGTCAGCAACGATTTCAAGGAGGGTGAGCCATTCGACTACGACATGCTCATCTTCTTCAGCCCCAGCGGTGTGCAGTCGTTGAAGAAGAACTTCCCCAAGTTCAAGCAAGGCGACATCGTCATCGGTACGCTCGGTCCCGCAACGGCCAAGGCAGTCCGCGATGCTGGTCTGCGCCTTGACATCGAAGCTCCCTCTCCCCAGTACCCCAGTATTTCCGCAGCCATCGACGACCATCTGCGCAAGGCAAATGGATAGCGTCGGCTCACACACCTTTCGTAAAGCAGAGCGTCTATGCAGCCGCAAGGTGCTCGAAGAATTGTTCGGCGGCGGGCATCAGTCCGTGTCTGCCTACCCCATTCGTGCCGTCTTCATGCCCAATGAGGAGGGGATGGTGCGCATCATGGTGTCTGTCTCGAAGCGTTATTTCAAGCGAGCCGTCAAGCGTAACCGCATCAAGCGGCAGCTTCGGGAGGCATACAGGTTGCAGAAGGAGACGCTTCTGCCACAGCTGCAAGGCGGGCTGGACATTGCCTTCCTCTGGACTTCCAACGAGGAGTTGCCCACCGAGAAGGTGTTCCAGAAGATGCAAAACATCTTGCAACGCATACAGGAGAGCGTAGTTAAAATTGAAAATTGATAGTTGAAAATTGAAGGACGTAAGTCGTTTGATAGCGTGGCTGCTCATCCTGCCCATCCGTTTCTACCAGCGGTTCATCTCTCCGCTGACACCTCCGTCGTGCCGCTTCACGCCCACTTGCAGCCAATATGCTGTTGAGGCGTTGCAGAAGTACGGAGCGCTGAAAGGCTCGTGGCTTGCTGTGAAGCGCCTGCTTCGCTGCCACCCCTGGGGCGGCAGCGGTTATGACCCTGTGCCATAGGCACGTCTAAATGTCCAATTAGGCACACCTAAATGTCCAATTAGGCACACCTAAATGCCCAATTAGGCACGTCTAAATGTCCAATTAGGCACGTCTAATTTGCCAATTAGGTTAAGCTAATCAGAAAAGACAATGCTATATATCGACTTCCATACCCATCATATTCCTGCGGGACGGGACGTTGTCGCCGTCGTTGACGGTCGCGACACCTGGGGCATACACCCGTGGCGGGCGGCAGAGGCTTTCGTCGTGCCAGACCTTTCGACGGTGTTTGCCATCGGTGAGTGCGGGCTGGACGGGGTACGAGGCCCTTCGATGGATGTGCAGGAGCGCGTGTTCCTGGAGCAGGTCAGGCTGGGCGAGCAGACGGGTAAGCCGCTCGTTATCCATTGCGTCAAAGCTCTCGACCGCCTCTTGAGCCTGCACAAAGCCCTGAAACCCCAGCAGCCCTGGATGTTTCACGGCTTTCGGGGCAAGCCCCAGCAGCTGCGTTCGCTCCTCGATTCGGGCTTTTATGTCAGCTTCGGCTTCCTGCACAACGAGGAGAGCCTGCGTATTTGTCCGGCAGACAGGCTGTTGCTCGAAACCGATGATGACAGCGAGCACCCGATAGCTGAATTGTATAATAATGTGGCACGCGAAAGGGGTATCGATGTGTCGACTTTGTGCGATGAAATGGCCGAAAACTATCGCGCTTTCTTCCGAAGGGAGCCTCTCGAAAGAGGTGAAAAGGTGAAAAATTGAAAAGCTAAAAAGTGCTCGTCGGTACAAATACCGCTATGGTGTGTTAAAAAGGCTTATAAAAAGGTACTTTTCACCTTTTCATCTTTTCACCTTTTCATTTTTTTTCGTATCTTTGTGCGCAAAATTTAACTAAACACATCATGGACTTCAATAGAATTACCGCTGCCGAAGCTGCAGCCCTCGTCCAGAACGGACAAACCATCGGCCTGAGTGGTTTCACACCAGCAGGCGTCGCAAAGTGCACACCAGCAGAGATTGCAAAGAAAGCCCTCGCAGAACATGCTGCAGGCCGCCCCTTCAAGATTAGCATCTTCACAGGTGCCAGCACGGGCCAGAGCTGCGATGGAGACCTCTCCAACGCAATGGCAATCGACTTCCGCGCACCCTACACCACCAATCCCGACTTCCGCAAGAACGTCAACAACAACACCCTGAACTACTCCGACCTGAACCTCTCGAACATGGCAACCCAGATTCGTCAGGGCTACCTCGGCCCCGTACACTGGGCCATCATTGAGGCTTGTGCCATAGAGAAGGTAGGCAACAAGGCACACATCTACCTGACGGCAGCCGGCGGCATCAGCCCCACCGTGTGCCGCCTCGCTACTGAGGGCATCATCGTGGAGCTTAACGCCTTCCACAGCCCCAACAGCAAGGGTATCCACGACGTGTATGAGATAGAGGACCACCCCTTCCGCACGCCCATCATGATTACGAAGGCAAGCGACCGCATCGGCAAGCCTTACGTGGAGGTGGATGCCGACCGCATCAAGGGCGTTGTGGAGTGTAACGTCCCCGACGAGGCCCGCAGCTTCAAAGACCCTGACCCCATCACCACTCAGATTGGCCAGAATGTCGCCGACTTCCTGCTGCTCAACCTCAAGAAGGGTCTCATCCCGAAGTCCTTCCTCAATCTGCAGAGCGGCGTGGGCAGCGGTGCCAATGCTGTACTCGGCGCCCTCGGCCAGTGCCCCGAGGTGCCCAACTTCAACATCTACACAGAAGTGCTTCAGGACGCTCCCGTAGGTCTGATGAAGCAAGGTCGCGTGCTCTCCGCTTCGGCCTGCTCCCTGACCGTCACCAACGAGTGCCTGCTTGACATCTACGACAATATCGACTTCTTCAGGGACAAGCTTGTGCTGCGTCCCTCAGAGATAAGCAACTGCCCCGAGGTTATTGCCCGTCTCGGCGTCTGCGCCCTCAATACAGCCATCGAGTGCGACCTCTACGGCCACGTGAACAGCACCAAGATTTGCGGCACGAAGATGATGAACGGCATCGGCGGCTCGGCGGACTTCGCCTCCAGCGCTTACCTGACCATCTTCACTTGCGGCTCCGTCACCAAGGGCGGCGCTATCTCCAGCATCGTGCCCTTCGCCAGCCACATCGACCACACGAACCATTACATCGACGCAGTCATTACGGAGTACGGCGTGGCCGACCTTCGCCATAAGAGCGACATGCAGAAGGCACAGGAACTCATCAAGGTGGCACATCCCGACTACCGTCCCATGCTGCAGGACTACCTGAAGTTCGCAGAGAAGCGCGGCGGCCATACCCACCACGAGCTGGCAGCAGCCTTCGCCATGCACGACACCTTCCTCCGCAAGGGCGACATGCATCTGACCGATTTTGCAGAGTACATAAAATAAGGTTATGAGTTTCTGAGGTTGTGAGGTTATGAGGCTTTAAGGTTGTGAGGTGTATTCACCTTAAAACCTGAAAGCGAAGCGACCTTAAAACCTGAAACCCTCAAGAAAAGTTATGAACTACGAGTGGAGCTATAATCCGCCAACCGAAGCACAGCTGAAGCTTGCAGGGGAGATGGCAGAGGAGCTGAGAATCAGCCCCGTGCTTACCCGTGTGCTGATCAGTCGCGGCATAGACAACGTGCAGGACGCACGCAAGTTCTTCCGCCCCCAGCTCACCGACCTGCACGACCCCTTCCTGTTCCAGGACATGCAGAAGGCTGTGAACCGCCTCAACGAAGCCCTCGGACGCAAGGAGCGCATCCTCGTCTATGGCGACTACGATGTGGACGGTTGCACCGCCGTGGCGCTCGTCTATCGCTTCCTCCAGCAGTTCTACAGCAACATCGACTACTACATCCCTGACCGCAACGAGGACGGCTACGGCGTCTCGCGCAAAGGTGTGGACTATGCCTGCGAGACGGGCGTAGGGCTTATCATCGTGCTCGACTGCGGCATCAAGGCTATTGATGAGGTCGCCTACGCCAAGGAGAAAGGTATCGACTTCATCATCTGCGACCATCATGTGCCCGACGAGGAGCTGCCGCCTGCTGTGGCTGTGCTCAACGCCAAGCGTCTGGACAACACCTATCCCTACGAGCACCTCTGCGGCTGTGGCGTGGGCTTCAAGCTGATACAGGCCTTTGCCATCAGCAACGGCATAGAGTTCTCCCAACTGATTCCCTTGCTCGACCTCTGCGCCATCAGTATCGCAGCCGACCTCGTGCCCATCATGGGCGAGAACCGCATCCTTGCCTATCACGGCCTGCGCCAGCTCAACAGCGCGCCGAGTATTGGCGTCAAGGCGCTCATGGAGGTCTGCGGATTGAAGGACAAGGAGATTTCTCTGGGTGATATCATCTTCAAGATAGGGCCGCGCATCAACGCATCCGGACGTATGCAGACAGGCAACGAGGCTGTGGCGCTGCTCATCGAAAAGGACCGGCAAGCCGCCAAGGAGCAGGCAGAACTTATCAACGAATACAACGAGCAGCGCAAGGATCTGGACAAGACGATGACCGAAGAGGCCAACCGCATCGTCAAGACCCTGGAGCACCGCCATGAGCACAAGTCCATCGTCCTCTATAACGAGGAATGGCATCGCGGCATCATCGGCATCGTGGCCTCCCGTCTGACGGAAGTCTTCTACAAGCCCAGCGTGGTGCTCACTTGCAACGACGACGGCATGGCGACCGGCTCGGCACGCAGCGTGCCGGGATTCGATGTCTATAAGGCCATCGAGAGCTGCGCCGACCTGCTCGTGAATTTCGGTGGTCACACATACGCCGCAGGCTTGAGCATGCCGGCCCAGAACATCCCGGCCTTCCGCCACCGCTTCGAGGAGTATGTCAAGGAGCACATACAGCCGGAGCAGACCAGCGCCATCCTGAATATCGACGCCGTCGTTGACTTCCACGACATCAACCGCCGTGTCGCATCCGACCTCAAACGCTTTGCCCCCTATGGCCCCGACAACCCCAAGCCCCTTTTCTGCACGCCACAGGTCTATGACTACGGCACCAGCAAGGTCGTAGGGCGCGACCAGGAACACATCAAGCTGGAACTTGTGGACTCCAAGAGCAGCACCGTGATGAACGGCATCGCCTTCGGCCAGAGTTCGCAGGCACGCTACATCAAGACCAAGCGAGCCTTCGACATCGTCTATCACATCGAGGAGAACACGCACAAGCACGGCGAGGTGCAGCTGCAAATAGAGGACATCAAGCCAAGGGAGTAATGTCTCTTCACCCCCAAAAGAAACAGGTTGAAAGACAAGCACATGCATTACTGAAAAAAAAGAGCGTGTACTTGTGGCAATAAGTCCACGTTCTTCCGGCAATAAGAACGTGTACTTATGGGGATAAGAACGTGGACTTATGACAATAGGCACATGGGGTTCCCAGAAAGAGAAAAAGAGATGCAGTATCTTTCCATCCTTCAAAAGTACTGGGGCTACAACGACTTTCGCGGCATCCAGCGACAGGTCATTGAAAGCATCGGCTCGGGGCGTGACACCCTTTGCCTCATGCCCACAGGCGGTGGCAAGAGCATCACCTTCCAAGTGCCGGCTCTCGCCATGAAGGGCGTCTGCATTGTATTTACGCCGCTCATCTCGCTCATGAAGGACCAGGTGGAGGCTTTGCGCAAACGCGGCATCAAGGCAGCCTACATCAACAGTCACATGTCGCACGAGGAGGTCCTGACCGTCCTGGACAACAGCATCTTCGGTGCCTATAAATTCCTCTACATCTCTCCCGAACGTCTCTCCAGCGAATTGTTTGTCAACAAGCTGCGCCGTATGAAGGTCTGCTTCATTACGGTCGACGAGGCGCACTGCATCTGTCAGTGGGGCTACGACTTCCGCCCCTCCTACCTGCACGTTGCCGACATCCGCGACCACTTCCCGAAGTGTCCTGTCCTTGCGCTTACCGCTACGGCGACACCCGAAGTGGTGCACGACATACAGCAGAAGCTGCGGTTCCGCGAGGAGAACGTGCTTCGGATGAGCTTCGAAAGGAAGAACCTCGCGTACATCGTGCGTCGGGAGGACAGCATTCGGGACGGCATTCTGCACGCTCTGGAAGCGATACAAGGCAGCTGCATCATCTACACGCGCAGCCGGCGGAATTGCCGCGAACTGGCGGAGAATCTCAATGCCCTGGGGTATTCCGCCACCTTCTACCATGCTGGTCTGGCTGGAGTCCAGAAGAGCGAACGACAGGAGCGCTGGCGTCGCGGCGAGGTGCGCATCATGGTGGCAACCAACGCTTTCGGCATGGGTATCGACAAACCCGACGTCCGCCTTGTGCTTCATGCTGACATACCTGATTCCATCGAGGCATACTTCCAGGAAGCGGGGCGTGCTGGGCGCGACGGTGAGAAGGCATACGCCATTCTCCTGACCGACGGCAGCGAACGCCGCCGTGCAGCAAGCCGTCTGTCGCAGCAATTCCCGGAGCTTGACTATGTGCGGGATGTCTATGAGCTGCTGGGCTGCTTCTTCGGCATTGCTGTTGGCGACGGTATGCTTGTCACGCGCGAGTTCAGCATCGAGCAGTTCTGCCGCACCTATAGCCATTTCCCGACAACGCTCCTCGGTGCACTCGACCTTCTGGACAAGGCTGGCTACATCGAGTATCAGGACGAGGACGACGCCCGCAGCCGCCTGCGCATCAATGTCACGCGCACCGAGCTGTTCCGTGCCCTCGACGTCGATGGCGAACGGCTCATGCTCTCCGTGCTACGTCATTATGGCGGCATCTTTGTTGATCATGTCTTTATAGACGAGGACCTGTTGAGCCATGACACAGGTCTGTCTGCCGACGACATATATCAGATACTCTTGCGGCTCTCGCAGCTTCACCTCATCTCCTTCATTCCGCGTAAGCACTTGCCGCGCATCACCTTCCTTCGCCGCCGCATAGACAAGGAGGAACTGTCGCTTCCGCCCCAGGTCTATGAGGAGCGCCGCAAGTGCTATGAGCAGCGTATCGAGGCCATGTTGCAGTATGCCAGCGCGGATGCCGAGTGCTGTCGCAGCCGTATGCTGCTGCGTTATTTCGGGGAGGAAGCGGAAGCGGATTGCGGCATCTGCGACGTTTGCTCCGGGAGGGAGAGCCAACGACCGTCGGAAGACGAATGTGCCGCGTTGCGTTCGCACATACTTGCCCAACTGCAGCAAGGGCCTCTCAATTCCTATAACCTTGACCTTGGCGGCTTCAACCCCGCTTGTCTCGAAACCGTCATAGACCGTATGCGTGCCAATGGCGAAATCGTCTTCGACGGTTCGCTCTTGAGGGCGGCTCAGCCTTAGCGCCATGAGTTTCGGATGTCTAACTGCATGTTCCAGTTGGACTCTGTCGGCTTGTAGATGCCTGCCTGGTGGAGAATCGTCCAAAGCGGACGGCGGCAATGGGTGGAGAAAAGACGCTTCTCCCGAACCCAAAGGCTGACAAGGCGTGTGATGTCTGTGGATTTACGGTTTCTTGTGAGCAGAAGGAATTCTCGTGCATAGTCGGTGTTGCCGCAGAAGATGGGCGTCAGTTGCAGAATGAGCTGGCGTTCGCTGTCGTCGGTATTGCCTGTTTCCTCTTCCTCCGACATCCCGATTTGTCTGCGTAACTGTTGTCTCAGCACGAGTGCCGAGAGCAGCATAATCAGTTTGCGGCGTGGCACATTGAGGTAGAGCAGCCGGTGCATGAGCGCTCCAAACTGATCCTTTTGGTAGCAGAGGTCTGCGGGCAGCTGCATCAGAGAGGCTTCGATGGCATCTATCTGCCTGGTGATGGTCGGTTGCCATTGCTGTATATCGCTCAGCTCTGCCTTGTGCATGGCACACCATTGCCGGTGCATCCGTTCTGCCTCCGTGCTTTGGCAAAGCTGTGGAAAATAGATGTCCTGAAACTGTCTGGTGCGCTCCTTGCTGCCCATTGCCGTGAGAGTGTGGCGCAGCTGTGGAGCCAGGGCGTGTATGTCGCTGTCAGCATGGCGGCATACCAGTCGGCGTATTTGGCTGAGCTGTTGCTGTGTCTCTCTGCTGACATCCCAATGGGAGAGTTGCAGGATGAGGGCGAGGTGCTCCAGCAGGGTCTGCTTGTTCATGCATTTGCCGCGTCGCAGTTCAGCCAAGGCGACCTTGAGGCTGATGTCAAGGCGTTTGTCGTCGGGGCAGGTGTCCATGAGCGGTGCGCCGGTCCATTGCCATTCCGTCCAAAGGTCTGATGTGTGGTCGGCGGTGCCGTCCAGGGTAGGGTAGTCCCCGCTGATGCTGATGTTGTAGCAGCGTCCTTCGCTGTCGGTGTCCGTCACCTTGCCCACGAGCACCGCAGTGTTGTCGTGCTGCATCATGCGCAGCACATGTTCCAGGTCGAAGCGGCTCACAACACCCCGATACGCCGTTCCAATCAAGGCACGGACAATGATGCCGAAGTCGTGCGTCTGTTCCGTGAGAAGCAACACCTCGGGCTTCTGCTGCTCCAATTCTGCCATCACGGCAGGCACGTCGGCTTCCCCGCAGTCGTATTGTATGCCCGTAATCAGTATAAGTGTTTCCATGGTTTATAGATCTCTCATCACCATGATGACGCGATAGGCGGCGCGGAAGTCGCTCTTGGCAAGCCTGCCGCCGTCGGCCAGCTGGTAGTTGGGGTTTTCTGTGCTGAGCCGCAGGAAGGGCGATGTTGGTCCAGGGTCCTCCACCATTTTCACCATGAGGCGTCCATCGGTGGTCTGCACCAGATAAGGGTCGCCTTTCCGAAATTCTTCATAGCGGCCAAGCGCCTCACTTACGCCGACATAGTCGCCGTCCTGAATGCGCGGCAACATGCTGTCGCCGTGGCATTGGAAGACGTACTTGATGTCGCGTCGTGGCATCTGCACAGGCACAAGCCCCTCTCTGTTCTCCGATTGCGGGGCATCGCCAAGCGAAGGCTGCAAGCCGGTCACAAAGAGTGCGGATGCCTTGCTTTGCGGCTTGCTGTCCATTCGATATGCCTCTTCGTCTTCCTCTTCTTCCTCGTCAGGCAGCGGCAATGGTCCGGAGGACAATGGTGCGCTGCCTCCGCGCAGCCATTCGCGGTCCACTTGAGGGAAACGTGCTACGATAGCATCTATGCCTCGGTTGGGAATGTGGTCGCGATAGACCCAGTTATTGACTGCCTGTGGCGATATGCCTATCATGTCGGCAAGGTGTGAACGGTTGCGGCAGTAACGCTCCACCAGAATGGTAATCTTTTCTTCTACTGTCATTGTCTTCTTTTTTTTTGTTTATGTGTGCAAAGTTAAAACAAAAACACAGATAATGCAAGAAAAAGGCTTAATATTTTACACAAAAGGTGCGAAGACGCATTGTTTAACACAAAACAAATCAGAAAAGTGCGAAGACATTTGTGTAAGAAAGTGTTTTTTCGTATCTTTGTGCTCTGTAAGTGACAACCAAATGGAAAACGCAAGGAAAGTTATCGGCGTAGGCGAAGCCATCCTGGACATCCTCTTTAGGGAGGGACAGCCAGTGGCGGCAGTGCATGGTGGCAGCAGTTTCAACAGTATCATCAGCGTGGGACGTGCGGGTGTGCCCTGTACGTTTGTCGGCTATACAGGCGCAGACATTGTGGGGCGGCAGACGGTCGACTTCCTGCACGCCAATGGTGTCGGCACCGACCACTTCCAGCTGCGGCAGGGTGAGAAGAGTGCCGTCAGCCTCGCCTTCCTTGGTGAGAACAAGGATGCCAGCTACCTCTTCTACAGGGAGCCATCGCATGTCTCTTCCTCCTGGACGTTGCCCACAATGGAGCGCGGCGATGTTCTGCTCTATGGCTCCTACTATGCGGTGTGTACGGGCATGAGACCTTTGATAGAGCAACTACTCGACCGTGCAGCTCAGGCAGGTGCCATCGTCTATTACGACATCAACTTCCGCCGCAACCACAAGGACGAGCTGGAGTCTCTCATGCCAGTCTTCCTTGAGAACTTCCGGCAGAGCACAGTCATCAGAAGCAGTGCCGATGACATTGAAGTGATGTTTGCCTCGCGCGACGCGCGCGATATATATAATATGTATATAAGCCGCTATTGTCCGTTCTTCATTTGCACGGCGGGCGCGGGGCAGATTATCGTTTGCACCCCTGGCGGCTGCTACGACTTCCAGGCACCGCCCATAGAAGATGTGGTGAGCACAGTCGGTGCCGGCGACAGCTTCAATGCCGGCTTTGCCTGTGCCCTCATCTGGGAAGGCATCATGCCCGAAGACCTGCCCCTCATTGGCCGAGATGTCTGGCAGCGCCTCATCGCCACCGCCTGCCGTTTCGCAGGAGAGACTTGCTGCAGCACAGAGAACTATATAAATGATAGGCATGATAGGCTTAATGGGTTTAATGGGGCTAATGAACCCAGCATGTCCCATCAAGCCCATCAAGCCTATTAATCCCATAACTCCCATCAATCCCATAAACATCCATGAAAACCTTCCTAACAACTATTCTCCTTTTTTCACTTGCCTTCTGTGCCAGTGCTGACGATGCCCTCGATGGCTTCCTCTACAGTCAGTCCTCTGCACCAGACGGTACTGAGTGGCAAAGTCCCGAAAAGCTGTCGCTGAACAAGCTACAGCCGCGTGCCCATATCTTCCCCTTTGCCGATGCAGAGGCTGCGCTTCGTGTGTTGCCAGAGGGCAGCAAGTATTACCAAAGCCTCGACGGCATTTGGAAGTTCCATTGGACAGCCAATCCCGACCAAAGGCCCAAGGGCTTTGCTGAGACGTCCTATGATGTCTCTGGTTGGGACGATATCAAAGTGCCTGGCTGTTGGAACGTGCAGGGGCTTGGCAAGCACGGCGAGATGAAGTACGGCGTGCCTATCTACGTCAACCAGCCCGTCATCTTCTATCACGAGGTGAAGAAGGACGATTGGCGAGGTGGTGTGATGCGTGAGCCGAAGGACCAGCGCTGGACGACCTACAAGTATCGCAACGAGGTTGGTTCCTATCGTCGCTCCTTCACGGTTCCTGCCGATTGGCAAGGCCGACAGGTTATCCTTAATTTCGACGGTGTTGACAGTTTCTTCTATCTTTGGGTCAATGGGCGTTACGTCGGCTTCAGCAAGAACAGCCGCAACACGGCACGATTCGACATTACAGGTTATTTGAAGGAAGGCGAAAACACAGTTGCTGTAGAAGTCTATCGCAGCAGCGACGGCTCGTTCCTTGAAGCGCAGGACATGTTCCGTTTGCCCGGAATCTTCCGCAGCACATACTTGACAGCCTTCCCGAAGGTGCAAGTGGGCGACCTCACCGTGCGGACGCTGGAGCCGGGGGGTGAGAGCGGAGCCATCATCCGCATTGACCGCAAGCTCTGCAACCTGACGGAGAAGGTGCAGAAGGGCTTGAAGATGACCTACACCGTCTATCCCGTTGAGCTTTATGCCGACGCGACGGGCGACTCCGTGCGCAGCGTATCGGTCAATGTCGTGCCGATAGAAAAGGGTTCAAACGCTTTGGCACAGACAATTGTGAACATCAAGGAGCCGATCCTCTGGAGTGCCGAAGCGCCCTATCGCTATGTCCTTGTGGCAGAGCTGAAGGACAAGAAGGGCAATCTCCTTGACTGCACTTCCACCTATTTCGGCATCCGCTCCGTCGAGATACGCGACACGGAGGCCGGCGACGATGAGTTTGGCTTGGCAGGCCGCTACTTCTATGTCAACGGACAGCCCGTCAAGCTGAAGGGCGTGAACCGTCACGAGACGAACCTCACCACAGGCCACGCCATTACGCGCGAGCAGATGACGGAGGAAGTGATGCTGATGAAGCGCGGCAACATCAACCATGTCCGCCTCTCGCACTACAGCAACGACCCTTACTTCTACTATCTTGCCGACAAGTACGGCCTTTACCTCGAGGACGAAGCCAACATCGAGAGCCACGAGTATTACTACGGCGAGGCAAGCCTCTCGCATCCTGCCGAGTGGCGAGCCGCGCATGTGGCAAGGAACATGGAAATGGTTCACGGTCACTTCAACCATCCTTCCATTGTCATCTGGAGCCTCGGTAACGAGGCCGGGCCTGGTGACAACTTCAAGGCAGCCTACAATGCCATCAAGGCATTCGACACGACTCGCCCCGTTCAGTACGAGCGTAACAACGACATAGTCGATATGGGCAGCAACCAATACCCAAGCGTCGATTGGGTTCGCTATGCCGTCAAAGGTGAGGGCAAAGGCATCAAGTACCCTTATCACATCTCCGAATATGCCCATTCGATGGGCAATTCCTTGGGCAACCTCGTGGATTATTGGGAGGCAATCGAGAGCACGAACTTCTTCATGGGCGGTGCCATTTGGGATTGGGTTGACCAAGCCATCGATACATACACAGCAGACGGCACCAAGTACATGGGCTATGGCGGCGACCACGGCGACTGGCCCAACGACGGTATGTTCTGCATGAACGGCATCTTGCTGCCCGACTTCACGCCCAAGCCGCAGTACTTCGAGGTGAAGAAGGTCTATCAGAATGTCGGCGTGACGTTGAACGGAATCCGGGAAGACCACGGAAAGACGTTGGCGGATTTCACCATCTTCAACAAGAACTACTTCGAGCCTCTCACATCAAGGGATTATGACATTGTGGCGAGCCTCGTCTGGTATGGCGAGAAGAAAGCAGAAGCCCCCATTACTTTGCACGAGGACATCCTGCCGCGCATGGATGCACGTTGCTACTGCCCTGTCGATATGGCGTCTCCAGGCGAGTACTTCCTCAACGTAGAGTTCCGCCAGAAGAAGGATATGCCGTGGGCAAAGAAGGGCTATGTGCAGATGGCAGAGCAGCTGTTCCTTGCTGACACATCGGCAGAGACGTGGAGCGAAAGTTATCAAAAAGGCACTCAGCAGGTGACGGAAAAGGGCGGAAAGACCATCGTCGAAGGCAAGAACCACCGTCTCACCTTTGATAACAAGACCGGCAGCCTTTGTGGGATGCAATACGACGGCAAGACCTACTTCGAGGACTCACCGCTGCAGCTGTCGGCGTTCCGTGCTCCCGTCGATAATGACAACTGGGCTCGCGACCAATGGTTCCAGCAGGGACTGTACGCCTTGCAGCACGAAGCACAGGGCAAGCCCAGCATCATCAAGCAAGCCGACGGACGGGTGCTCATCACCTATACTGTCGTGAGCCAGGCTCCAGGCAGAGGCGGAGCGAAGCATCGTGCCGGCAAAGCCGGTCAGCCCTACGAGAGCTTGGCCGAAGCGACTGGCGACGGCGAGACCGTTTCCTTTACGACGACGCAGACCTACGAAGTCTATCCCGACGGAATCGTTGTGCTTGCAAGCAGCATCATCACGAGCGATCCCGACTTGCCACTGCCCCGATTGGGCTACGAGCTGAAGCTTCCCACCCGGTTCAACCATTATTCATATTATGGAAGAGGACCTTTGAACAACTACAACGACCGCAAGACCGGCTCCTTTGTCGGTTTCTATGAGAGCAGCGTGGCAGAGCAGTTCGTGCCTTTCCCAAAGCCCCAGAGCATGGGCAACCGCGAAGATGTGCGCTGGTGCGGGTTGAGCGACGGCGAAGGCAACCTGCTGGCATTCGTCAGCGAACTTGGCACGATGAGCACCTCGGCACTTCCCTGGAGCGCCCTCCAAATGACAGAGGCACAGCATCCGCACGAGCTTCCGCAGAGCGACGGCACATATCTTCACCTCGACTGCAAGGTGAACGGCCTCGGCGGCAACAGCTGCGGACAAGGCGGACCGTTGAAGCCAGACCGCGTCCTCGGGTCGCTCCACCAGATGAAGCTCATGATTCTGCACGGCAAGAAAGAGGACTGCACCAACGGATGCGTCGTAAACAGAAGGACTTCGCTCTGTCCTGTAGCCATCTTGCGCGACAAAGCGGGCAAAGTCACCATTGTTGGCGACCCCGACAGCATCCTCAACATCCCCTCAATCAGCTATAAGATAGGCAAGGGCAAGCCGGTGAAGTACACCGAACCCTTCGACTTGAAGCAAGGCGGAACAGTCTATGCTTGGTACGATGGCGGCGAGGAAATCAAGACTTCCGCAACCTTCGAGAAGATCGAGAAAGTACCTGTCGAGGTGGTTTACGTTAGTAGCGAGGAAGGCCCGGACGGCGGCTACGCCAAGAACCTTGTGGACGGCGACCCGAGCACCATTTGGCACACCATGTACAGCATCACCGTACCGAAGTACCCGCATTGGGTTGACTTCGACTGCGGCGAGGAGAAACTCATCAAGGGCTTCAGCTATCTGCCCCGTCAGGACGGCAGTCCCAACGGCAACATCAAGGCGTACAAGGTTCAGCTTAGTGCCGACGGCCAGAACTGGACGGAGCCTGTCAGCGAAGGCGAATTTGAGAACACGATGAAGGAAAAGAAGGTCCTTTTCAAAGAGCCGCAGCGTGCCCGCTACCTCCGCTTTACTGCTTTGTCGAGCCAGAATGGCGCGGACTGGGCTTCGGGAGCCGAGTTCAATGTCCTCGCCGAGTGACGATAGGAAATTAGGCACGCCTAATTGGCCAATTAGACGTGCCTAGTTTGCACACGAGACGTGCCTAGTTTGTCAATGAGGCACGCCTCGTTTTTTTGCGAGGGACATTAAGGTCCTTAAGGTCGTTAAGGTCCCTAAAGATTAAAAAATGTTGTTTTTTGCAGATATTTAGGCTTCGAAGGGCAAGTATCTCAATAAAAAATACTATCTTTGTGCGATAATTATGCAATAAAGACAAGCAGAAGCAAACATGAGCACAGTAACCGTCAGCCAGGTGAGCACAGCCAAAGAGATGCGGGCATTTGTCCGCTTCAACTACGAGCTGTATAAGGATTGCACATATGCTGTGCCCGATATGCTTGAAGACACGCTCGAGACGCTCGATGCACGCAGTAATCCCGCCTTCCGCTTCTGCGAAGCCGCCTATTTCCTGGCACGCAGGGACGGTCGCATCGTGGGGCGTGTGGCAGCCATTATCAACACGCGTGCCAATGAGCATTGGGGCAGACAGGAGGTGCGCTTCGGCTGGATTGATTTCATCGACGACCTCGAAGTGAGCCGTGCATTGCTCGAAACTGTCGGGCAATGGGGCAGGGAGAGAGGAATGACGCAGATGGTGGGACCGCTCGGCTTCACCGATCTCGACCCCGAAGGAATGCTCACCGACGGCTACGACCAGCTCTCCACGCTTAACACCATTTACAACTATCCCTACTATCCCCAGCACATGGCTCAACTCGGCTTCGTGAAGGATACTGGTTGGGTGGAGCGTAAGGTGTTCATCCCCAAGGAGGGGCACGAAGCAAACAACGCCAAGTATTTCCGTGTGGCACAGATAGCACAGCAGCGCTACGGCTTCCGTGTCCGCCATTTCCGCAGCAAAAGCGAGATACGCAAAGGTGGATATATCCAGAAGATGCTTGGTGTCATCAATCGTGCATACGCCGACCTTTACGGTTACAGTGAGCTCGACGATATGCAGATGCAGTGGTATGCCAAACGATTCCTGATGATGCTCGACCGCCACTTCCTGACTGTCGTGGAGAACGCCGAGGGAGAAATCATCGGAGTGGGTGTCTGTATGCCCAGCTTGAGCCTTGCCGTGCAGAAGGCAAAGGCGAAGCTCTTCCCCTTCGGCTGGTGGCACATCGCCCGCGAACTGTGGCTCAAGCGTAAGCATCAGATACTCGATATGCTTCTGGTGGGCGTTTTGCCCGAGTATCAGGACAAGGGAGCCAACGCCCTCTTCTTTGCCGACCTCATACCGCAAGGCATCAGTTGCGGCTACGAGTGGGCAGAGACGCACCCGCAGCTCGAGGACAATATGGCAAGCCAGATGCAGTGGAAGAACCTCGACTGCAGTGTCCACAAGCGCAGAGCTGTCTTTGCAAAACCCCTAAACCCGCAGAAAGTCTAGATAATCTAGCCCATCCAGGAAAAAAGCCACTATGAATTCCCCGCAATACGACGAAGGTAATATCCGCCACCTCTCTGATATGGAGCACATCCGCACGCGCCCCGGTATGTACATCGGACGCCTTAGCGACGGCTCGCAGGCAGAGGACGGCATCTATGTGCTCCTCAAGGAGGTCATCGACAACAGCATTGATGAGTTCAAGATGGGAGCCGGCAAGCGCATTGAGGTTGACATAGAGGACAATCTGCGCGTCAGCGTTCGCGACTATGGGCGTGGCATTCCCCTCGGCAAGCTTGTTGAGGCTGTTTCTATGCTCAATACTGGCGGCAAGTACGACAGCAAGGCTTTCCAGAAGAGTGTTGGCCTCAATGGCGTCGGCCTCAAGGCTGTCAACGCCCTGAGCACGCGCTTCGAGGTACAGAGCTTCCGCGATGGACAGACACGAAAGGCTGTCTTCAGCAGGGGCATCCTCGAAAGTGACACAACCGAGGCTACGCAGGACGAGAACGGCACCGCCGTCTTCTTCGAGCCGGACGCTTCGCTCTTCAAGCACTACGCCTTCCGTGGCGAGTTCGTCGAGGTGATGCTTCGCAACTACACCTACCTCAACACAGGTCTCACCGTCATGTTCAACGGACGGCGCATCATCTCGCGCGACGGACTGAGCGACCTCCTCTCCGACCGCATGGACTACGAGCCGCTCTATCCCATCGTACACCTCCGGGGCGAGGACATCGAGATAGCCTTCACCCATACGAAGCAGAACGGCGAGGAATACTATTCTTTCGTCAACGGACAGAACACGACGCTTGGCGGCACGCATCAGGCCGCTTTCAAGAAGTACATTGCCGAAGTCATCAAGGACTACAGCGGCAAGAACTACGAATATGCCGACATCCGCAACGGCATGGTGGCTGCCATCAGCATCAACATACAGGAGCCGCTCTTCGAGAGCCAGACGAAAGTGAAGCTCGGCAGCACCACGACAGAGCCGGAGGGCGGCATCTCCATCGACAAGTTCATAGGCGACTTCGTCAAGGAACAGGTCGATAACTATCTGCACAAGAACACCGATGTGGCAGACATCATCCTGCAGAAGGTCTCGGAGAGCGAGAAGCTCCGCAAGGAGATGGCAGGCGTGGCGAAGAAAGCCCGCGAGATGTCGAAGAAGGCAAGCCTGCACAACCGCAAGCTACGCGACTGTCGCGTACACCTCACCGATACCAAGGGCGAGCTACAGGAAGAGAGCAGCATCTTCATCACCGAGGGTGATTCTGCCAGCGGCAGCATCACGAAGAGCCGCGACGTCAACACACAGGCGGTCTTCTCCCTGCGAGGCAAGCCCCTCAACTGCTACAAGCTCACCAAGAAGGTCGTGTATGAGAACGAGGAGTTCAACCTCCTGCAGGCAGCCCTCAACATCGAGGACGGACTGGACGGCTTGCGCTACAACAAGGTTATCGTGGCGACCGATGCCGACGACGACGGTATGCATATCCGCCTCCTCATGCTTACCTTCTTCCTGAAGTTCTTCCCGGAGCTTGTCAAGAAAGGGCACGTTTTCATCCTACAGACGCCGCTCTTCCGTGTTCGCGGCAGGAAGACGAAGATTGGAAAAGCCAAGCTCAGCGCCATCGAGGCAGAGCTTGCCGCCCGCGACAATGCCGAGGACGGTGCCGCCTACAGCGACGGCAAGCGTCCACGCCACCTCAGCCTTTCGAAGGACTTCGTGACGCAGTATTGCTATTCGGACGACGAGCGCCAACAGGCCATCGACGACCTCGGCCCGGAGCCTGAGATAACGCGCTTCAAAGGCTTGGGCGAGATCAGCCCAGAGGAGTTCCGCAACTTCATCGGCCCCGACATCCGCCTCGACCAGGTGACGCTCCACAAGTCCGACCAAGTGGCAGAGCTGCTCGACTTCTACATGGGCGACAACACCATGGACCGCCAGAACTTCATCATCGACAACCTTGTCATCGAAGAAGACCTGGCGAACGAAGAAACGGAATAACAATAAAAGAGCAACAATATGACGAACACTTTGACAATCCAGATAGAGAACCCTGCCATCATGAGCAGCATTCGGAAGGTTCTGAATGCTTTGGATGGTGTGAGGATTCTGCCGCAACGTAAGAGTGTTGCCAAGAAAAGAGGCATTGACGAGGCATTAGAGGATGTCCGTTTAGGACGCGTGAGTGATACATTCTCCACGCCGGAGGAAGTGTTTGAACACTTGGGCATTTAATCATGAGCTATTCTGTCCGTACGACCAAACGCTTCGACAAGAGCGTGGAGAGGATGAAGAAACGAGGTCTTCCAATGGACGACTTGCGTATTGTCATTTCCTTGCTCATGCAGTCTGGTTCGCTGCCCTCGCAATATCGTCCTCATAAGTTGTCCGGCATCTACAAAGGCAAGTGGGAATGTCATATAAAAGGCGACTGGCTGCTCGTTTGGGAACAACACGATGCAGAGTTGCTGCTTGTTATGATTGACACGGGTACTCATTCTGATCTGTTCTGATATGCAGAAAGTTTTGTATCCAGGGTCTTTCGACCCGTTTACGTTGGGGCACGCGGATATTGTGAAGCGGGCGCTGGGGCTGTTCGACGAGGTTGTTATCGCCGTTGGCTATAACGAGCAGAAGACGGGCTGGAAGTCTGTCGAGGAGCGTGTTGAAGCCATTCGGAAACTGTACAAGGACGAGCCGCGCGTCAGGGTGGAGAGCTACACAGGGCTAACCGTCGATTTTGCCAAGAAACTTGGCGCAGCAGCCATCATACGCGGCGTCCGCACCGCTGCCGACTTCGAGTACGAGGTGCAGATGGCGGACGTCAACCGCCAGCTCACAGGCATCGAGACCATCCTGCTGCCTGCTTCTCCACAATTGGCCAGCCTCAGTAGTTCCATTGTCCGCGAGCTTGCCCACTTCGGGCACGACATCTCGGCCTTCCTTCCGTAGTGCATTCCTTTGTTCTGTCGGATTTGTAATCCGACAGTATAGAGTATAAGCATTTTTAATGCGATTATTTCTTTGTTGCGGGATTGAAAATCCCTATACTCGATACGTGCGGATTGCAAATCCGCACGAACATACGACCCAATCCGCCTGAATGTTGCAGCCAATCCGCCCGTATGTTTTTGCTTTGCTTTTCTTTGTAAATCGTGACCACAGATTTCGTACAATTTTGCAGGATGCCTTTTTAAGCGAAGAAATGTGTAAATAAATTTGGCGCGAATGCCGAAATCTGCTAACTTTGTACGGCATTTATTAAATAAAGAGAAAACCAGCATAAACAAACTTAATTTTTAACCTATAATCAATCCTTTTATGAGTAGAAAACTACTGAATCTGTGCCTGGCAATGCTGCTGAGTGTTGTCAGCACTGCAGCGTGGGCGCTGTCCGAAGAGAACGGCTTCTACCGGATTGGTTCGGCTGAGGACTATGCAGAGTTCGCAGCACTCGTGAATGGTGGCCAGAGGAGTGCCAATGCCATCCTGACGGCAGACATCGACTTGGCCACCGACATCGACACCTACAAGATTTACAATGGTGAATACGTCGGAGTCTTCGACGGCGCAGGCCACACCATCACCCTCAATTGGGCGGACGGCACGAAGGACAACCAAGGTCCCGCACTGTTCCGCTCCCTTAACCGCCTTGCCGTCGTTAAGAGGCTGAAAGTGCAAGGCACGCTCACGACCGAGCGGCAGCACTCGGCGGCCATAGCCAACTACAGCAGCGGCACCGGAATACGATGCATCTGTCGATGTCAACGGCGACGGCAATATCAATGTCGCCGATGCACAGCAAGTCCTGATTATCATGGCCGATCAGTAAGCAAAGCCTCTCTCAATCCCTTTCCCTGTCTAAGGAAAGGGGATGCATAAGCAAGCAAGCCCCCTGCGGACCTTCCGCAGGGGGCTTCTTGTACCCATAGGCTTTTCTGTTCGTTGCTTTGTCATGATTTATTCATTATTTTTATTCTTTGACGATTACTATGGGAAATAAAAATGTTAAAAAGTTTTGAGGCAAAAGAAAAAAAACGTATCTTTGTCAGACGTTATGTGCATTTTCACGAAGAAAATCAACATATAACATATATTAACTAAACTAACTAACTAATTAACCCATTTTATTAACCTTAAATTATCATTTTATGAGAAACAAACTACTAAATCTGTGTATGGCTTCGCTTTTGAGCGTTGTCAGCACAGCTGCATGGGCGCTCTCTGAAGTGGACGGCGTCTATCAGATTGGTACGGCCGCAGACTTGGAAGAGTTTGCAGTGCTCGTGAATGAGGGTAATGTCTATGCCAATGCCGTGCTGACTGCCGACATTGACCGCGGCATTGACGGTACCATGATTGGCACATCGACCAATCCCTATCAGGGTACCTTCGAGGGCGCAGGACACGCCATCAAGATCAACATGTTCCCGGAAGATTTGAATGCTGCTCTCTTCCAGTACACCGGCTTCGGTGCTGTCATCCAGAACCTGAAGGTCGAGGGAACAATCACCACAAGCAGCAAGTTTGCTGCTGGTCTCGTTGCACGAAACTACGGTATCATCCGTGGTTGCTATGTTGACGTGACTATCAACAGCTCTGTGCCAGGTGATGCCACTCATGGCGGTATCGCTGCCGTAGGCTACGGCGGTTGCACCGTAGAGAACTGTCTGGCAAAGATTGTCATTAATGGTGAAACCACCACGAACTGCGGCGGTGTCGTTGGTTGGGCAGAGAAGCGCACCAACATTGCGAACTGCTTGGTTGTCAGCAATGGCAGTACCTTCGCCTACAGCGACGCTTCCAACGGCCACAGCAGCAACCTTGCACGTAACGAGGGCAACCTGAAGGCCATTGATGTTGAGACGTACAATGCTGATCCGTATGCCAACCGTCCCCAAGGCGCTTGCTACAACAACTATGTCACCGTCCAGTGGGGTGACAACATAGCCTGCACCGTTGTGCCATACGATGACTTGGCAGACGGTCGCATCTGCTATCAGCTGAACAACGACCAGAGCCGCATCGCATGGGTTCAGACGATTGGCACAGACCTGTTCCCTGTTCCTGCAGCATTCGGTCAGGGTCAGGTCTATGCTTCTGGCGCTACCGATTGTGACGGCAAGAGCGAGGAAGAACTGATCTTTAGCAACACTCCAAGCAATGCTATAGCAACAGCACATAGCTTCGACAAGTATGGCGTCTGCACCACTTGCGGTTGCTTCAATTTCCACATGTTTGAGTTCGACGATGCCACAAAGTTCGACCAAAAGGACAGAGCTGTCCTCTTGGGTACAAAGGAGGACATCGACAAGGTTGAGGGTTGGAACCGTATCGCTAATGGTTTCAAACTCAACATGAAGATGACGAACGACATCGAGTACATTGCTGAAGAGGGTAAGTATATTTTTAACCCCGGCGACTGGATCGACGGTAACTTCAACGGTCAGGGTCACATCCTTACCATCGGTATGACCAATCCTGGCGGCAATGCAGCCCTGTTCCCCGAGATGGACGGTAACATTGAGAACCTCATCCTGCACGGCTCGATTCAGACAGCTAACGGGCGTGCAGGCTCTCTTTGCGGTAACGCCCGCAATGCTTTGATTCGCAATGTCTATTCCGATGTTGACATCACCTCTACTGTTGTAGGCGACAACACCTCCGGCGGCTTCTTCGGCTGGATGGGTGATAAGGAAAAGACCGTGGAGAACTGTATCTATGCAGGTACCTTCACGCTGCCGGGTTCGGAAGGTGGCGCACATTGTGCACGTATTGGCGGCTTCAGCGGCTGGACAGCAGCAAAGACCTACTTCAAAAATTGTGCAATTCTTGGTAACATCATCGGTGCTGGCGACCAAACTTTTGACGACGATACGGAGAACTCCCAGAACATCGCCCGTAACCCGGGTAATGTGGTCTGCGAGAATGTATATGTCGTTAATCCTATCTTTGGTAACGCCGTATCAGACCATGACAAGTACACTCATTACGAGAACGAGGCTGGCATTGCCAATGGTGAGCTTGCTTTCTTCCTGAATGGCAAGCAGAACGGCCTGGAGCGCTTCTATCAGCTGATTGGCACAGACGAGGAGCCTATGCCTATTAAGAAGGAAGGTGCCCTTGTATATACTTCTGCAGGACAATTCAATTGCGACGGCACACCAATAGGCGACGGCTTCTCCTATACCAACAGTCCTTCTGGCGAAGCTGTCATACCTCCTCATCAGTTTGAGGATGGCTGGTGTAAAAACTGCGGCAAGATGGACGAGAACTACATCACTCCTGTTGATGGTTGGTTTGAAGTCAGCGACGGCGCACAGCTCGCATGGTGGAGCAACTATGCTAACTTACATAAGGATGTATGCGTGCGCTTGACAGACGACATCGACATGAGCAACTACATGGAACACTACCTTCCTGTAGAAATGTTCATTGGCGAGTTCGACGGTCAGGGACACACTATCAGAAACTTTATTCTTGAAGCTGGTGACTATGCTGGCCTTATTAGCAAGATTGCCGATGGTGCCAACATCCATGACTTCATTTTCGATGAAACCTGCTCTATCTCGGGTGGTGCCTTTGTTGGCATTATCGGTGGTACCAGTGGTGCTGGCAACATTTATATTACCAATGTTGGTAATGAAGGTTATGTTTATGGTACTGCCCAGAACGTATGCGGTATCCTCGGTGTTGACGATGGCGGCTCAATGACTCTGCACATCCGCAACTGCTGGGTAACCGGTGAAATCGTTGCTGGTCGCGAGTCTGCTGCTATCTGCGGCTATTCAAGTGGCGACTCTGAGGTTATCGATTGCTGGGCTGTGTTCACAATCAATGAGTCTGGTATTTATGATTGTGACTCCTTCACTCGCGGCGGTGCTAAGGTTACCAACTGCTACGAAGCAGATATTGAAGGCGTTGATACCAACAAGCAGCAGCACTACAGAGCCATGGCAGAAAACCGCAAGTGTAATGCTCTCGCTGTCGAAGACGTTGCCAGCGGCGCTCTCTGCTACAACCTGAACGGCAGGCAGTTCCGCAATCCCTCTTGGTATCAGACACTCGAGGAAGACGCACATCCTTATCCGTTCAACAACCACGGCGTTATCATCGGTGCTGGAGACCAGTACTTCTCTGTCCTTTCAGAGGATGACCTCAACGAAGTCGCTTCCGCTATTCAGGCTTCCGAGAAGAGTGCCATTGACGACATCGTTGCTACACAGGCACTGATTGATGACTGGAGCGCTAAATTAGATGCTCTGGACGAGGTTGAGACAATCACAGCTCTCGCCGATGCTATCGATGCCATCGAAGCAGCCAAGGCTGCAGTTCAAGAGAGTGCAAAGGCATACGAGGCTTACATTGCCAAGTGCAATGAGGTCAAGGCTTATCTTGCAGCTAACACAGACTTTGAAGGTACGGTACGTACAGCTCTCGAATACTACCTTTCAGAAGACAATTTCGACGAGCCAAGCGAGGACAATCCTCTCGGCACATACGAGTACATCGTTGAGAAGCACATTGCCACTATCGAAGAAATCCAGGCAGAGACAGAGCGCGTCACAAACTGGCTCGCAGAGGCTATCGCTACAGGAGAATATTCTGCAGGTGCTGATGTCAGCGGTATGTTTGTCAACAACGACTTCAGCAAGCAGAACGAAGGTTGGACAGGCGGTTTCGGCAAGTACTTCGAAGAGGTTGCCGACAGCCAGACACAGGACGGCAAGATTTTCGGCGTTGAGGCTGCTGTAGGCGGAGAAGGCGACATGTATCAGACAAGAGAAGGCATGAAGCCCGGTTATTATCTCATCAGCACTCATGCAACATTCCGTCCCGGCAACAACGCCTACAGCACCAACTATGCTGCAGGTATCTATGCCAACGGCATCTTCAACTACTTCCCCGCAGCTATCGAGGGTATGGTTTCTGTTGCTGATGCAGAAGACGGTGTGAACTGCAACCTGACCATCAAGCCTGCATACGATATTGCCATCTACGATGATCCTAACATCACAGAAGGAGAAGATGGTTTACTTGGTTATGTTGTTCAAGGTGCGGCCGGCATGGCTATTGCCGCTAATGCGGACCGCTATCCTGTTTACACCATTGCAAAGGTGGGCGAGGACGGCAAGCTTACCGTCGGCATCAAGAGCCCCGGCACAAAGTGCGGCAACGACTGGACAGGCTGGAGCTCTCTGAAGGTGATGTTCTGTGGCGATGCCGAGAGCGAGAAGGCAGGCGCGGCTCTCGACAAGGTGCTCGAGAACATGGTTGCCCGTGCCAACACCATCATCGCGTATGATATTAATGATACGGAGAAGAGCTTTTTAGAAAATACTTCCTATGGTCCCAACTTCCCCGAAGCTCTGAAGGTAGAGCTTCAAGAGACAGTCGGTGCCGTTGAGGCTGCAGAAACCGTTGAGGCAAAGGCTGAACTTGTAGCCAAGATCTCCGACATCTTCCAGAGAATTTACGAAGGCAAGCAGGCTTATTTAGAGCTTTGGGACTATGCCAACTGGGATACTTTTGCCGGCCAATGCAATCTGAATTTGATTGAAAAGGATGAAGAGTCCGGCACTTGGTTCGAAACAGGTGAGCAATTGTTTGGTGAGGTTGACTATGATGCACTTGATGAGTTGATGAATGCATTCATGGATGGTTCTTACAGCACGGAAGAGGCTTTGAACGCAAAGAACAATCCTGCGCTGGCAGACTACGTTGTTCCTCAGGACGAGGATGGCTACTATCTCATCGGCACTACTAAGCATTTCGCCGTTTTCCGTGCAATTGCCAGTGAAATGGACAAGTACGCCAAGGGCAAGCTCACGGCTGATATTGATATGAATGGCATTGCCATGCTGCCCATCGGTCACAACAAGGGCGAGGGTGGCGTTCACATCTTTGCAGGCGAATTCGACGGTCAGGGTCACACTCTTGCCAATGTCATCATCGACGACAGCTGGTTCGTTGACAAGCAGGAAGGCGATCCCGCTACCCTGTTCTATGAATTGCAGAATGCTACCGCTAAGAACTTCAAGCTGACGGGTGAAATGTTCACCAGCCATCAGTTCTCTGGTCCTGTTACACGTTGGATGTCTAGCAGCAGTACCATTGACAATGTTGAGATTGCTGTCGCATTCCACCTTGCTCCCAACCTTCATGGTGACACTTCCTCTGGTGGTGTGATTGGTCGCTGTGGTAGTGGAACCAACACAGTCAGCAACTGTCTTGTCAGGACTCATATGATTGGCGACGAAGCCGACCCAGAGAATCCCGAAGGACCCTTCTGGTATGTCGGTGGCGTTGCTGGTTGGTCTGATACTTCTCTGCAACTCAAGAACACACTCATCCAGTCCGAGTACACCAATGTAGGTGCAGAGGGAGACAACTCCCGCACGACCTGCCGTGGTTCAAAGGCAACTTTGACGAACGTCTTCGTTACTCAGTACTTCCGTGAGGCAGAAGGCACACTCGTAACTGACGAGCAGCTGGCAAGCGGTGAGATTACTTACAAGCTCAATGGCAGCCAGAGCGAGGACGTCGCTTGGTTCCAGACCATCGGCACCGACGCTACACCGTGTCTGTTCGACGGTCCTACCGTTTACTACTATGCAGGCAAGTACATCAACGAGAAACCCAACATCCAGCTCAATGCGTTTGCATACAACCTGGATGCCAAGAAGGTTGGCGACAATGTTATCGTGGACTTCGACCTCAATGCCGAGGCAGAAGGTGTTGAAGTTAACTTCTACGATGGCGAAACCAAGGTTTACACTGCAGTATCCAACGATGTCTTCACAGCTGGTGCCCACAGTGTAGTTGTTCCTGTTAGTGATCTTGGAGTAGAGGACGCAATGACGCTCAACTACGAGGTTGCTGTTACAGGCAAGGGTACTCTTGAAGTTACCAAGATGGGCAGCTACAAGGTATGGGGCCCCTACGGCATGGCTATCAACAACAATCCTGCCAGCAAGAACTTCGGTCAGGCGCTCCTGGCTGAGTCTTGGGTACAGGATTACGTCAATGGCAACAATGTTTACCACACTGGCGACAAGGTTGGCGCTCTCTATGCATTCGATCCCGACTTCCAGCCCATCAACGCAGCCGACGGCACTCCCGGCTTCTATGGCGGTCTTGACATCGCAAGCGAGAAGCCTCTGGAAATTGTCAACAGCTATTGCCTCGACCTGATGGACCTCCGCTTCTCTGAGGACGGTCGTCTCTTCGTGGCTCGTTCCGGTGCTGCCAGCAACAGCTCTGTATGGGAAATCAACCCCGAAGACCTCAACGAGGCTTGGAAGCCTGTCTTCACAGGTGGCGAGCTTGACGAGCAGACAGGTATCACCTACGTTGGCGACGAGGAACAGAACCGCATGGCTATCAGCCTGGCACTCGAAGGCAAGGGCGACGACCTGAAGATGTACATTCTGGGCGGACAGCGCAGCAACGGTGAGCTTAAATCCACCGACTTCAACTGCGCATTCTACAACCTCGGTACAGCTACCGAATGGACTGCAGCTCCTTCTGGCTTTGTTGCAGCTCTCGACGGTGTATATACCAATACTCCGTATCAGGCTGGCATCTATGCCGACGGTCAGGGCGGTCTCTGGTTCATCCAGCGCACCTCTGCATCTACCGAGACACCTTCCATCAAGCACTTCGATGCAGCAGGCAACGAGGACTACAGCAACACCAGTGCTCAATATGGCGGCGGCAGGATGACTGTCACAGCCGACGGTAACTATCTCGCTATCCCCACAGCCACCAACACCGTTGTTCTCTACGAGACCAACTATGTTCCTATGGAGAATGGCAAGATCTTCCTCAACCCGAAGCAGACCATCAAGGTGGGCGAGAACAGCATCGCAAGCTTGGCATTCGACTATGCCGGCAACCTTTATGTAGCTTCCGGCGGCACAGAGACCTTCAGCCGCTACACCATCCCGTACGAGAACAAGCTTGTTGTTACTCCCGGCTTTGGCATTGGCAACGGTGTCTTGGGTGACATCAACGGCGACGGCGAGGTTAATGTCGCCGATGCACAGAAAGTCCTGATTCTCATGGCAGACGGTGAGTATAATGCTCTTGCTGATGTCAACGGCGATGGTCAGCTTAATGTTGCTGATGCACAGAAAGTCCTGATTATCATGGCCGATCAGTAAGCAAAGCCTCTCTCAATTCCTTTCCCAGTCTAAGGAAAAGGGATGAATAAGCAAGCCCCCTGCGGACCCTCCGCAGGGGGCTTCTTGTATCATAGGCTGTTCTGTTCATTGCTTCATCATGACAAAGCAATTGCTTGGTCATGATGAAGCAATTGCTTTGTCATGATGAAGCAATGGTAACTCCACGCTGTGTTTTGGGGGAGGCCCTTTTTATGTTTATCTGCAACCCTTTCTTCCTTTCTTCCCTTCGGTCTGGCGCAGGTGGATGGTACATTTTATTCTTTGACGATTACCAAGAGAAATAAAAGTGTTAAAAAGTTTTGATTTAATTTAAGAAATGAGTATCTTTGCAATCCATAATGCAATAAAAAAGCAACACAAACATTATTTTAACCTATTTTATTAACCCAAAAAATCATTTTATGAGAAAAAGACTACTAAATCTGTGTCTGGCATCGCTGCTGAGCGTTGTCTCCACAGCTGCGTGGGCGCTTTCCGAAGTGAACGGCGTCTACCAGATTGGTACTGCTGAAGACCTGAAGGCTTTCGCAGAACTCGTGAATGGTGGTGAAGGTATGCCTTATCTTAATGCTGTCCTGACGGCAGACATTAACAAGGGAGCCGACTTAACCATGATAGGTCGTGACGGTCTCGACTATCAGGGTTGCTTCGACGGTGCAGGCTATACCATTACCATCGATGTTATTAACCAGGATGCCGATGGTACGGCAATCTTCCGCAATGTCGGCGACAACGCCCTCATCAAGAACCTGAAGGTGCAGGGAACCATCACGACCAACAAGAAGTATGCATCTGGTATCGCTGCTTGGAGTGCCGGTACCATCCGCGGCTGCTACATTGACGTCAATGTGGTCAGCGCTATGGCTGGTGATGCTACTCACGGCGGTGTCGTAGGCGTAGCCTATCAGGGTGCTATGATTGAGAACTGTCTGGCAAAGTTCACCATCAAAGGCGCAACCACCCAGAACAGCGGTGGTGTCGTTGGCTGGTGCGACGGACGTACCAACGTCATTAACTGTCTTGTCATCAATGACGGCAGTACTTTGGATCTCACCAATGGCGGTAGCGGAACTATCGGGCGTAACGATGGCAATTTGCAGACCGTGAACTTGAGTGAGTACATTGGCAACGAGTATGACAAGCGTCCCGGTGGTGCCAGCACAAACAACTATGCTACCAATGCATGGGGTAACACCAAGTGCGTGACCATCGTCAACTATGATGACCTTGCCGACGGTCGTATCTGCTATCAGCTGAACACCGACCAAAGCCATATTGCATGGGTTCAGCAGATTGGCACAGATCCCTTCCCCGTTCCCGCAGCATTCGGCAGCGCTCAGGTTTATGCCAGTGGTCCCACCGAGTGCGACGGCAAGAGCGAAGGCGAGCTGACCTTCTCGAATGAAGGAACTGCTCAGGCAACAGCCCACGCATACGACAAGTTTGGTATCTGCCAGAAATGCGGCTGCTACAACTTCTACGCTCTCGAGCGTGACGCTACGGACGGCTACTACCTCATCAAGACTCCAAAGGACATTGACATGGCCGAGGGTTGGAACCGTATCACGAATGGTGCGCGTTTCAGCATCAAGTTGGCTAACGATGTAAAGTACACTGCTGAGGAAGGACGCTACATCTTCAATCCCAGCAACTGGTTCGACGGCTGCTTCAACGGCGACGGACACACACTTACCATCGAGATGAGCGAGATGGACAACAATGCCGCACTCTTCCCCAAGTTTGCAGGCAGAAGGTTCGAGAACGTCATCATGCACGGTACGATAAGCACCAACGGACAGTATGCAGGCTCCGTTGCCGGTCAGACTTACCGCGACCGCGTGAACATCATCAACACATATTCCGACATTACCATCAATGCCAACCACGCTGGCGACAACACCACCGGCGGCTTCATCGGCATTTGCGAGAGCAAGACACAGATAGAGAACTGTATCTATGCAGGTAACATCAACGGCTTGGAGACCTCAGAGTGTCTCGCTGGCTTCTGTGGCTGGTCAAATGGCCAGAGCTACTGGACCAACTGTGCCTTCCTTGGTAATATCGTCAATGGCTTGGGCGACTCCAAGACCATTTCCCGTAATCCGAGCAACATTACGACGTCCAACGTCTATAGCCTTAATGACTATGGCTACGACGATGGTGAGAAGTACATCCTGTTCGAGGATGGCGAAGCAGGTGTCAAGAGCGGCGAACTTGCCTACTTCCTGAACGGCAAGGCTCAAGGCGTAGAGCGCTTCTACCAGCTGATTGGCACAGACCCGGAGCCTATGCCTATCAAGAAGGAAGGCGCGCTGGTCTATGCCACTGCATCAAGCTATCGTTGCGACGGCTCACCAGAAGGCGAAACTGTTTACAGCAACACCCCTGCCAGTTCCACTATACCTCCTCACCAGTTCGAGGATGGCTTCTGCTCTGTTTGCGGTGCTTTGCAGGAAGACTTCCTGACACCTGTTGACGGATGGTTCGAAATCAGCAACGGTGCCGAGCTTGCATGGTGGAGCAACTACGCAGCCAAGAAGGACCTTGGCGCAAGCGCACGCCTGACCGACGACATCGACATGGACGGCTATTGCGACCGCTGGGCCAATGTGGGTACCGAGGGCGCTCCCTTCTATGGCAACTTTGATGGTCAGTTCCATACCATTAGCAACCTTGTCATCGATCATCCTGCAGACAATGGTGTCGGCCTTATCGCTGTCATGAACAGCCTGCCCACCAATGGCTATGGCGGCATCAGCGATGCCGACGCACGCGCAGCCGAGGGTGTATATATTAAGAATGTAGTGCTCGACGAGACTTGCGAACTCATCGGTCGCGGCTACATCGGCCTGGTTGGTATGACTGCTCCTTGGGCAGGTCACGTCAACATCAAGGGCGTGATGATGTGCGGCGACGTGAGGGCTAACGGCGGCCCCAACGCTTCCGGTGTGTTCGGTTGCGTGATGAGCAGCACCTGCCATGTCACCATCGACAACTGCGGCATGGTCGGCAATGTCTATGGCACGAAGGAGAACGGTTCGTTCTCTGGCTGGCTGGGTAGCTATGCCGAGGTAACCAACTGCTTCGCTGTCGGCTCTGTAGAGGGCATCCAGGATGATGACCACTACTTTGCACGCTACAGCAGCGCCACCTTCACCAACTGCTACTCTCTCTACGGTACTCAGGTTCCCACCGTTTCCGAAGAAGACTTCGCCAGCGGTGCCCTCGCCTGGAAGGCCAACGGCGAACAGTTCCGCACAGGTTACTGGTATCAGGACATCGGTGATGACCTGTATCCTTTCCCCGACCCATCTCATGGTACCGTAATCTATGCAGCTGAGCAATACTTCTCTGTAGCCAACGAAGAGGAGCTGGCAGATGTGGCGACGCAGATTCAGACCTTCGAGGAAGAGGCTGTCGAGGAAACCATCGCCACCCAGTCCGTGCTTGACGAGTATAAGGATTTGCTCGACGCTCTGCCAGAAGCCAAGACACTCCTTGAGTTCGCCGACGCTATCGACGCTGTCAACGCCAAGAAGAAAGAGGTTGCAGAGAACGCAGCCATCTATCAGGCTTACTTCGACAAGTGCGAAGAGACTAAGGCTTATCTTGAAGCGCACGATGACTTCGGAGGCGAAATTCGCGACGCACTCGAATACTATCTCACAGAAGCTGACGAACCCAGCGATGAGAATCCGCTTGGCACATACGAGTACATTAAGGAGGTGCATACTGCCTCAGCCGAGGACATCAAGGCCGAGACAGAGCGCGTTGAGCTGTGGCTTGCAAGTGCCATCGCCGGCGATGTCGTTCCCGGTACTGACATCAGCAGCTTGATTCCCAACTACGACTTCAGCAAGCAGAAGGAGAGCTGGACCAATGCTTTCAGCACTGGCTACGGCCAGATTAAGGACGAGAACGGCAAGACCGTTCGTGGCGTTGAGGCTTGGAACGTAAGTGGCGACCAGTACCAGACCGTCGAAGGCATGAAGCCCGGCTACTATCTGGTGGGTATCAACGGTGCCTTCCGTCCCAGCAACAACCGTTACAGCACCAACTATGCCGCCGGTATCTATGCAAACGGCATATTCAACTACTTCCCCACTGTAATCGAAGATTATGTTCCTGTAGATGAGGCAGAAGACGGTGTGAACTGTAACCTGACAATCAAGAGTGCTTACGACCTCGCTATTTATGATGACTTCACATCCACTTCCGAAGATGATGGCGCCGAGCTTCTCGGTTATGCTGTTCACGGCGAGACAGGTATGGCTATTGCTGCTATGGCAAACCGCTATCAGGTTTACACCATCGCACTCGTAGGCGAGGACGGCAAGCTCACCATCGGCATCAAGAATCCCGGCACAAAGTACGGCAACGACTGGACTGGCTGGGGCGCTCTCAAGGTGACTTACTGCGGCGATGCAGAAGACGACAAGGCAGGCGAAGCTCTTGACAAGGTGCTCGAGAATATGGTGGCTCGTGCAGATACCATTCTTGCTTACAAGTATGATACTGATTATAGTGCCATAGCTCCCAACTTCCCCGCAGCACTGAAGGAAGAACTTGAAGGTATTGTAGATCAGGTTGATGCTGCAGAAACCGTCGAGGCAAAGGCTGAACTTGCTGCCAAGTTCTCCGACATCTTCCAGCGCATCTACGAAGGCAAGCAGGCTTACGTCAAACTCGTGAAAGTTGCCGCCAGCATCGAGCTTATTGAACAAGAAAATCTGCCTTTGGTTGAATACATTGAGGGTGACGAAGAAACACCTGGTGAATGGGTTGAGACAGACGATTTGGTATTCACAGAGGACGAGACGGAATTGTGTTATGATTTAGCCATGGCATTATACGATGCATACGACACTGGCTCCTACAGCACAGAGGAAGCTCAGGAAGCTGGTGCATTGAACATTCCCGAGCTTGAAGGCATCGTTCCTGCCAAGGACGCCGAAGACTTCTACCTCATTGGAACTCCCAAGCAGTTCGTAGCCTTCCGTGCTATTGCTATTGGTGACAACACCGCTAAGGGTAAGCTCATCGATGACATTGATATGACTGGTATTGGTATGCAGCCCATCAATGACCTGGATAACAGATTCCATGGTACGCTCGACGGTCAGGGCTATGCCCTCAACAATGTCTATATCGGCCACTATGCAGAGAACACAGCTCTGTTCGGCGGTATGGACGGCGCTACCGTCAAGAACCTGAAGCTGACCGGCGAGTACTACAGCGACTCCAAGTTCATCGCCGGTATCGTTGGCAAGACCTACGGCAACAGCGTTATCGACAACTGCGACGTGGCAGTGAAGATGTACTCTACTGTTGAGGGTGACGGCACACATGGTGGTATCATCGGCGTGAACGAAGACTCTGGCACAGTTGTCAGCAACTGTCTCGTTAACTGCCCGATGTTCGGTGAATTGACAACCTCTTGCGGCGGTGTTATCGGTTGGTCAACCAACGCTTCTACCGTCAAGAACACCCTGATTCTTTCTCAGGGCAGCACCGTAAGCTCAAGCAGCACTAACACAGTCAGCCGTAACCCGGATAACTGCACGGTAAGCAATGTCTTCTATGTAGAGCAGTTCGGTGACGCAAACGGCACAAAGGTTACAGTCGAGCAGCTGGCAAGCGGCGAAGTCGCTTACAAGCTCAATGGCAGCCAGAGCGAGAACGTCGCTTGGTTCCAGACCATCGGTACCGACGCAACACCTCGTCTGTTCGAGGGTGCTACTGTTTACTACTATGGTGGCAAGTACATCAACGAAAAGCCGAATCCTCAGCTTAATGCATTTGCTTTCAACCTTGAGGCCAAGAAGATTGGCGACAATGTTGTCGTAAGCTTCAACCTCAATGCTGAGGCAGAAGGTGTTGAAGTCAACTTCTACGACGGCGAAGACAAGATCCACACCGCTGTATCCAATGAAGTCTTCACTGCAGGTGCCCATAGCGTAGCTGTTCCTGTTAGCGATCTTGGAGTAGAGGATGCAATGACTCTCAACTTCGATGTTGCCGTTACAGGCAAGGGTTCTCTCGACGTCCTCAAGATGGGCGAGAGCTACAAGGTATGGGGCCCCTACGGCATGGCCATCAACAACAATCCTGCAAGCAAGGGCTTCGGTCAGGTGCTCCTGGCAGAGTCTTATCCCCAAGAGATTGCCGATACCTATATCTCCTACGATAAGCCCGGTGCTATCTATGCGTTCGATCCTGACTTCCAGCAGATCAACGCTGCCGACGGCACTCCTGGCTTCTATGGCGGACTCCCAATCAAGGAAGAGATTGGCGACAATGCTCCTCTCGCTATTGCAGGCACCTACAAGTTCGACCTCAAGGACCTCCGCTTCACAGCCGACAATCGTCTCTTCGTGGCTCGTGCTTCCGGCAAGAGCAATAGCTCTGTCTATGAGATTAACCCCGATGACCTCGACGAGGCTTGGAAGCCCCTCTTCACAGGTGGCGAGCTTGACGAGCAGACAGGTATCACCTACGTTGGCGACGAGGAACAGAACCGCATGGCTCTGAGCCTGGCATTCGAAGGCAAGGGCGAAGACCTGAAGATGTACGTTCTGGGCGCACAGCGCAGCAACGGCGAGTACAACTTCACCGACTACAACTGCTCTATCTACAACCTCGGCACGGCTACCGAATGGACGACAGCTCCATCTGCCAACTTCGAGCCTCTCGACGGTGTATACACCAAGTCGCCCGTCGATGTGGGCATTCATGAGGACGGTCAGGGCGGTCTTTGGTACATCCAGCGCCGCAGCGACGCTTCTGCCGAGATTCCCGCCATCAAGCACTTCGACGCAGAAGGCAAGGAAGACTACAGCAACACCAGCTCCACCGCCGTTGGCGACAGGATAGCTGTCACCACCGACGGCGTTTATCTCGCCATCCCCACAGAAAACGGCAAGATTGTTCTCTACGAGACCAACTATGTGCCTATGCAGAATGGCAAGATCTGGCTTGAACCGAAGCTGACCATCGGTGTTGGAGAGAGCCGCATCACAGCCATGGCATTCGACTATGCAGGCAACTTGTACGTCGCCTCCGCTAGCACAGAAACCTTCAGCCGCTACACCATCCCGTACGAGAACAAGCTTGTTGTTACTCCCGGCAATGGTATCGGCAACGGTGTCCAGGGTGACATCAACGGCGATGGCCAGGTTAATGTTGCTGATGCACAGAAAGTCCTGATTCTCATGGCAGACGGTGAGTATAATGCTGTTGCTGATGTCAATGGCGATGGTAAGCTTAATGTTGCTGATGCACAGAAAGTCCTGATTATCATGGCCGACCAGTAATGAAGAGTCCCATCCTTGCCTTCCTTTGAAGGGAAGGAATAAAAGACAGCCCCCTGCGGAATTCCGCAGGGGGCTGTTTGCATATAGTTCACATAAATCCCATAGCTCCCACAGTTCCCCAAGGCCCTATAAGCCCTCCAGGTATTCGTCCAATGTTATTCCCTCGACCTTGAGGAAGCAGGCGCGGACGGTCTGGGTGGTGCCGAAGCCGGCGGCAAGTGTGTCGTTGAGAGCCTTTACCTCGCCCCGGGCTATCATGCGCTTCAGCTCCGCCACGCGGAAGCTGCCGATGTAGTCATGCACATTGTTGAAGCCCTGGCTGCGCACGCTCTGGAGAACCAGGTGGCGGTTGTAGCCCACCTCCTGGCAGAGACGGTCGCGCCCGAAGGTACTGTCCTTCCACTCCTCCTTGTGGTTCTGCATCCAGAAGTTGATACGCTGGAAGCGGCGCAGGTTCGCCTCATTGAAGTCTTCCCGTTCCTTCTCTTCCTTGTCATCCTCGGCAGGCTCTTCTGCCACCTCGCTGATGACGGGGCGCGGCATCTGCATCGCCAGTGTCTCAAGTGTGCGGAGCATGAGGTAGAGGTTGAGCACGGTGAAGAGGACGATGTAGATGGCAAGCAGCGTCAGGTTGTAGTAGATGGCGACAAAGGTGTAGAAGACCACCGAGAGACCCATAGCTATGCAGTAGCCCAGCAGGTAACCCGGCACGCCTGTGTGGTGAGCCATGCGGCGCGGCAGCAGGAAGATGTTCCCGATGTAGTAGATGCTCAGCCCCAGAGCACAGAGGCGCATCAGGATGTCACTGCTCAGGATGTTCCCGACCAGTTCGCTTGCCGTGTAGATATACACTATGCGGCTGCCCATCAGCATCGCCCCGATGTAGATGGCAAGCAGGAAGAGGATGGGGCGTGCGTAGCGCCACATGCGTTCCCATTGCAGGAAGCCCGGCATGGGAATGCTGAGCGGGTAGATGCTTTGCAGATAGCAGGCACAGAGCAATGCCAAAAGCATGAAGGGATGCAGAATGCCTGGTTCGCCCGTTGCGATGGCATGGTTGAAGAATGAGGCGACGAGCATCGTGCAGAAGAAGATGCCGTTCACCCACGGCAGACAAAGGTACTGCACACGGTGCCGTGCAAAGACTGCCGTTGTGCAAGTTATGACAAAGTGGACGATAGCAGACCCGATAAGGGTCATAAAAAGTATGTTTTCACTCATCTTGTTCGCTGGGATAACCTTTCAACTTTTCAACCTTTTAACCTTTTAACTTTTACAAGTTGCCTGCAAAGTTAACCCTTTTAGTTCAAACATCCATCCATTTGCACATTTTTATTTGGAAACACGCGCGCGTTAATATAAATAATTGTATATTTGCATACATATAAAACATATTAACAAACAATAAACACAATTCTCTATGAAAAAAACTACTCTTTTTTCCTTGCTCACCATGCTCTTCCTTTTTGTGGGAAGTAATGTTTGGGCAGACGAGATTTGGGTGAAAACAGCACCCACAGATTTGCAGACTGGCGATGTCGTTGCTATTGTTGACCTGACAAGACAGCTGGTTATGCCTAATAATAATGGTACGAGTGCGCCTCCTACTGCTACAGTTATCACATTCAACGACGACATGACTGAGATTGAAGCGGAAGTCGATGAGACATGGCAATGGATTGTGACCGTCAATGACAATTCTTACATGTTTGGTGTTGATGGCACGGAAAACTATCTCTATTGTACAAATACCAATAATGGCGTACGTGTTGGCACAAACACCAACAACGAGTTCATCATGAAGGACGACTTCCTGTTCAACACAGCAACCAGCCGTTACATTGGCCCTTACAATACACAGGATTGGCGTTGCTACACCTCCATTAACGCTAACATCACTGGCACCGTGATTGCTTTCTTCAAGAAAACAGATGGTGGCGGTGGCTACACTGTTGCCAAGCCAGTTATCACTCCTCGCGGCGGCACTTTCTATGACCCACAGGAAGTGACGATTACCTCTGATGGTAACACCATCTACTATACCCTCGATGGTAGCGACCCTACCGATGAGAGCACGCAGTATACGGCTTCTTTCATCCTCAGCGAGAGTTGCATGGTGAAGGCTATTGCATACGACGATGACGACAATGCCAGCAATATCGCTTCGGCAGAATTTGTCTTTAAGACTCTTGAAACCTATAGCACTATCGGTGCGCTTTGTGCTGCTGCTACAGATACGGAAGAGACTGTTCTGATCGAGTTCAACGGCTGGTTCTGCACTGGTGTGAAGAACAGCAACGCCTACTTCACCGACGGCGAAAAAGGCATCCTGGTCTATCAGAGCGGACATGGCTTCGAGGTTGGCGATGTGCTGAAAGGAACGGCATTGGTTAAATTGGTGCTCTATAATGAATGTGCAGAAGTGAAGGGCCTTACCGCCACCACAGAAGGCTTGATTGTCGAAAAGGGCGCAGTCCTCACGCCTCAGACGGTCGCTATTGCCGACCTTGAGAAGGACATGCAGGGCTGTCTCATCACCTTGGAGGGTGTCACCTATAGTAAAGAGGGTAATGTCTTCATCGACGACGACGACAACGAAATCATTCCCTACAACAACTTCACCGCACTACCCGAACTCTTCGACGGCAAGACATACAATGCGACCGGTGTTGCCATCTGGTTCAAGAGTAAGCAGAAGTGGGAGATTGCTCCCCGCACTGCCGACGAATTCGTGCTGATCACTTCGCTGATTGCACCCGAGTCTTCATGGAGCGTCGAGAGCGAGGCCGTTGACATCAACGGCACACCCACCGCAACCTTCACCACCAACTCCGATGGCGTTGTGACCTACGAAAGTTCCGATGTGGAAGTTGCCACCATCGACGAAAATGGCGTCATCACCCCCGTTGGCCGAGGCATTGCCACCATCACAGCCTTCGTGGCTGAGAGCGAAATCTACTTGGCAGACAGCAAGAGCTTCACGCTCACCGTGACGGAGAACGGCTACGCAGATGCTGTCTTCGCTTACAATGACGCAGATATCGTAGGCCAGGGCGCACCAGACACAGGCGCAGAGCTTTCTGCAGGCCGCAACGAAGTGCTCACGCTCTTTGCAAACAAGGCATACGACAATTCCACCGGCGACCATATCAAGATTTATGGCAGCAAGTACGAGACTGTGGGAGAAGGTGATGAGGCAGAAAAGGTGCTCTCAGAGCCAAGCTACATCCAGCTTTCTGTCGTCGAGGGTTATTCCATCATCAAGATTGTCCTCACCGCTACTAACGAAAGCTATCTTAAGGAATGGAAGGACCAGTTCGGCACCGATGCAGTCCTCGAAGGCGCTACCGCTACATGGGAAGGCGACATGGCCGAAGTCATCCTGACCAATCAAGCCACTTCCCAGGCACGCATCAAGACCATCGAAGTCACCTACATCGACACCAGCATTGTCGATGCAATCAGCGCTCCGACCATTGTCGTCGGCGGAGAAGAAGCCATCTACAACCTTGCAGGCCAGCGCTTGAGCAGGATGCAGAAGGGCATCAACATTGTGGGCGGCAAGAAGATTCTCAAGTAAGCAGCCAACACAGCACGCTCTTGTTATTGCTTCATCATGACAAAGCAATTGCTTGGTCATGATGAAGCAATTGCTTTGTCATGATGAAGCAACGGAAGCTGCATGGACTTGTTGTTTATATGATTGGTCGCAGCTTATGCAACCAAGCAAAGCGCCCCGAGCAACTGCCCGGAGCGCTTTGGTTTTAGAAGTTACAGGTCTTATAGGACTTATAGGACTTATAGGTTATTCGTCGTAGTCGGTGATGCCTTTGGCCTTCAGGTTCTGGATGGCGCCTTCGTCGCCTTGCTTGGCGCTCTTCTTGTACCACTTGATAGCTTCCTCTTCCGACTTCTCCACGCCACTGCCTGTTTCATAGCAGTAGCCGAGGTTGTTCTGTGCGGTGGCATTGCCCTGCTCGGCAGAGAGGCGATACCAGTTGACGGCTTCGCTCAGGGACTGCTCCACGCCGATGCCTTCGTCGAAGCAATAGCCGAGGTTGCATTGTGCGTCGGCATTGCCCTGTTCGGCAGAGAGGCGGTACCATTTGACGGCTTCCGTGACAGACTTTGTCACGCCTCTGCCCTCCTCGAAACAGGTGCCAAGTGCACACTGTGCTTCGGCATTGTTCTGGTCGGCGGCCTGACGATACCACTTGACGGCCTCCTCGTGTGAGCGTGCCACACCCTTGCCTTCTTCATAGCATGCGCCCAGGGTGTACTGCGCTGTGGCGTCGCCCTGTTCGGCTGCTTCGCGATACCACTTCACGGCAGAGGACTGGTCTTTCGTGACATACTTGCCCTGTGAGTACATCTTGCCAAGGTAGAGCATCGCGTTCTTGTCGCCCTTCTCGGCACGCGCCTTAAATTCCAGGAAGCTCTGCTTGTAGTACTCCATGGCTTTGGTCAGGCTGGCTTCCAGACCACGTCCCTCATCGTGGCAGAGTCCCATGTAGTACTGTGCGTAGGGATTGCCCTGCTCCGCCAGGAGCTTGAACCATTTGATGGCTTCTGTGTAGTCCTGTATCACGCCGTCGCCATTGTAGTACATGTATGCCATTTGCAGACCGGCTTCCTCGTCGCCCTGCAAAGCTTTCTTGACAAGTTCCTTGTCGCTGGGGCAGTTGTTGTCGGGTATGGTTATGCTGACGGACTTGCCTCCGCAAGCAGAAATCATTAGACTTAACACAGAAAAGGTGATTGCTTTGAACTTCTTCATGATGGTTTTGGTTAGGTTTGCGGGGCAAAGGTATGAAATAAATTCATAATTTACAATTCATTGTTCATATTTTTGCGGAAAAGCCGGCAAGGCGGTTTCCGGTTCAGAACCTCCATCCGACCTTTGCATAGTGGGCGATGCCATACCTTCCCTTGTCAATCTCTGCGGTGCTGTACTCCAAGTCATAACCCACGAAAAGGCGTTCCAGACATTGGATGCCGACGCCCCAGGACACGGCGAAACCATGTCCGGCTCTCGCTGTGATTGGCAGGATAGCGGTGGTGATGATGCCGCAGTCATAGCCCATTGCCAGACTGGTGAACGCACGCATTTTGCCGTCCATCCAGCGCGGGGAGAAGCCTCGGAAGCCTGTCTTGACACCCACGGAAACGATGTCGATGTTGAAGGGGCCGCCGAAGTCGATGCTCAGGATGTCCCATGCAAAGTACTCATGCATTTCCTTTTCCAAGACGAGGTTCATGCCGAAGCCGCCTCTGGAATAGTGATACTTGCCCAACTTGGTCTCGAGCATCACGTGAAAACGAGGGTCGTAGTTCTTCGCTGCAGCCTCGGTTTGGGCATTAGCACCGAGGCAGACCATTGCTGCACATGCGGAAAGGAGTAACTTGACGAAATTCATAGGCTAATAAAAAGGGCACTCCAAGACGAAGTGCCCTTATAGGATATAGGTGAACTTTTAGAATCTCCAGGCGATTTTGGCATAGTGGGAAGTGCTCTTGAACTGTGTGCAGTACTCCAGGTCGTAGCCAATGAAAGCATTCTCAAAGGCCTGAATGCCGATGCCCCATGTCAGACCGAAGCCGTGCTTCTTGAATGTTTCTTTTCCCAAGGGTCCCATATCAACTTTGACGAGGGCAAAGTCCCAGCCCATGGCCATGCTCATGTAGGCGCGAAGCTTGTCGTTGGCGAAGCGGGGAGAGAAAGCGCGAACGCCAGTCTTCAAGCCGAGAGTCAGGGCATTCTCGCTGAAGGCGTGGGCGAAGTCGAAGCTGAGGATGTCCCACGCCAGATACTGGTGGAATTCCTTTTCAGCAAGGAGGTTTGCGCCGAAGCCACCGGTTCCGTAGAAGCCGCCAATCTTGGTCTCTGCCATGAAGTGGCAAGCGGGGTCGTAGTCACCGCTACCGCCGAAGAGGTTTGAGCTGGAAGATGTCTTGGCGGGCTTGCTGCTGCTGGCTGTCGTGGTAGTGGTCGCCCTTGTCGATGTGGTAGTTGTAGTGGCAGGCTTTGCTGTCGTGGTTGTTGTGGTTGTCTTCTTTGCGGGAGCAGATGTTGTGGTTGTGGTCTTTGCGGGAGCAGATGTTGTGGTTGTTGTCTTGGACTTTGCTGTCGTCTTAGACTGGGCACTTGCGTTCATGGCAACTGCCATTGCGCAAACAGTAAGGAACAATTTGAAATACTTCATAACAATAATTAATTAAATTAGGTTAATGATGGAACAAAGGTAAGAGTTTTTAACAAATCGTGCAAGGAAATAGGGTAAAATATGCAAGAATACCGCAATTATTCTTGATTTGTTGATTTGTTAGTTTGTAAGTTCATTAATTTGTTAGTTCATCGGTGCCTGTTTGCGCCGGTACAGACGATAGGTGACGGACTCCTGTTCCGGTGTGTAGAAGCTCTCAATGAACGTCCTTGTATATCCCAGCGTCCAAAGGAACTGCAACGGGTGCAGGAGGAATTCGACGCGTCGCGGGTTCACCGTCTCGCACACGAGGTCGTAGCCGTGCTTCAGGTCTGGGTGGAACGTGCCGTAGCATATCGGCTCTTCCGTCTTCATTACGAGGTACTTTGCCTGGCGCGACTCCAGGTAGGCCGTCTGCTCTGTGACAAGCTCTTCAACGTATGCGTTGGGCGTGACGAAGTACTTGATGGGTGGCAGGCAGTCGGTGAGGGTGTAGATGCCTGTGTCGTACGACCTGATTGTCAGCACCTGCTTCTCCGGGTCTTTGTCGGCGTTCACGATTTCTGCCAGAGGGAGGACAGCCTTTGGGAAGCAGTTGGAGAGAAGCGTCATGAGGTTGTAGTTTGTGCAGACGGCAAATGCTGTTAGCACGGTGGCGCATGCGGCGATGGCTGACCGCGACCGGACGCGCCGGACGAAGTATATCACAAGCGGCAAGAAGACATAGAGGATGAGAAAGTAGTAAATGAAGACACGGAAGAGGACGAACGTCAACAGCTGCGCACCCCAGCAGGCCGCCACCGCCAGCTTCACGTCGCGCGACATGCGCCAGGGCAGCACGGCACCCGTCAGCAAAGCCCAGCCAGCCCACTTCAGCGGTGCGAACCACCAGGTGGCATACACACCCGTGTTCCCCGCATCGACGTACCTGAAGAGGTTGAAGTGGAAATAGGAATAGTAAAGGTCCTGCATGTTGCCATGTACGACAAAATACATCAGCACGCAGGCTGTGACACCTGCTACACCAGCTACAACCCATGCCAGGCAGCGCAGCAGAAGAGTTGTCTCTTTGCGACGCCAAGCCAGGATGAGCAGGGCGGTCAGCGCTCCCACGCACAGGGCAAGTAGCGTGAACTTCGTCCAGAAGACGGCTCCCATGCCCGCGCCAAGGAGGGCGGCTTCCCATGCCTTGGGCAGCTCACCAAGCTTCGCATATCGCAGCGTCTTGTAAAGGACGAAAAGCAGAACGGGCAGTGTCAGCTCCTCGGCGGTGTCTCCAAAGAACATGAAGTCGCATGTGTAGGTCAACACGCCCGCCATGCAAGTCGCAAGCAGGCTGATGCCATGCCCCGCAAACAGGCGCATTAGCCTGTAGGAGGCAGAGAGGAACCCGAAGCAGCAGAGTATCTCAAGTAGATAAATGCCGAAGAACGTCCTTGAAGACAATGCCGCGGCCCATTCATGCAGAAAGAAGATGACGGGACCTTTCTGGTCGTGGATTTCCGTGTAAAGCAGCTTGCCGGAGAGCATGCTCTTGCCGATTGCCATAAACCAGTTGGCGTCGTCGTGCGGCTGCAACGGATAAATCCACGAGCAGCAGCTGAACAGTGTGATGAGCAGGGCTGCCAGCAGGAGCAGCGGCAGTGTCGTCTTACAGCCTTTCATCTTTTATATTATAGCGCGGACGGCGCTTGACCTCCATGTATATCTTGCCGATATACTCGCCTACGGTGCCCAGGCCGATGAGCACACAGCCACTGCAGAACCAGATGGACAGGATGAGCGACGACCAACCCGTGATGGCTTTCTGCTGGATGATGCAGACGATAACCCACACCAGGATGCCGAGGGCAATCAGTAGGAACAGGATGCCCAGCCAGAACACCATGTGGACGAGGCTCATGGAGAAACTCGTGATGCCGTCGAAGGCAAAGCTCAGCATCTTGGTCAGCGGGTATTTGCTCTCGCCTGCCTGACGCTCCTTACGGGCATACTCCACCTTTGCCGTGTTGTATCCCAGCAAGGGAACCAGTCCGCGCAGGAAGAGGTTCCGCTCTTCGTAGCAAAGCAAAGCCTCCACGGCGCGGCGCGACATGAGCCGGTAGTCGGCGTGGTTATAGACGGTCTTCACGCCCAATCGCGACATCAGGCGGTAGAAGGTCTGCGCTGTGGTGCGCTTGAACCATGTGTCGGTAGCGCGAGAACTGCGCACGCCATACACGATGTCGTTGCCCTCGCCTGCCAGACGCACCATGTCCGCGATGACCGTCTCGTCGTCCTGTAAGTCCGCGTCGATGGTCACGGTGAGGTCGGCAAAGCGGATGGCTGTCGAGAGGCCTGCTATCAAGGCATTCTGGTGACCGCTGTTGTGTGCAAGGTTGACGCCTGCTATGCGCCTGTCCCCGGCGTGCAGCCGTTCTATGATGTCCCATGTGGCATCGGCGCTTCCGTCGTTGACATAGAGAATCCTGCTGTCAGGGCTGACAGCCTCCTGCAAGTTTTCAAGTACGGCAAGCAGGTGCCGTGTGGTCTGTTCCAGTACCGCAGCTTCGTTGTAGCATGGCACGACGATAGCCAGACAAGGCTTTTTTCCGGTTTCCATATCTTTTCCTGTTCTGTCTCTTGTGTGCAAAAGTAGAACAAAAAAACCGAACTGCCAAGCATTTTGATGAAAAATGTGTTTACATGGTCTCAAAAGTCCCTGTACTTATCGTCAAAAGTCCCTGCACTTTTTGTCATAAGTCCGTGTACTTATTGCCATAAGTCCACGCACTTTTTGCAGAATGACAAAAAAAAGCTGCTTTCCGGTGCTTTAATTCATGAAAAATGTTTATCTTTGCAAGTCGAAAAACAACAATTTACAACATGAAAAGCAATACTATGACCAGATGTCTGGTGCTCGGCGCGGTGCTCGGTTTGACATCGTGCGGGATAGACATGCCCGAGGAAGTGAAGACATCGTATGAGACGATGACAGTGAAGAAACAGGACATCACAGTGCCGATTAAATTCAGCGCCAAGCTGAAGGGACAGACCGACGTGACCATCACGCCGCAGGTGAGCGGTCAGTTGATGCAGATCTGTGTGACCGAAGGCCAACAGGTGAAGAAGGGGCAAACGCTGTTTGTCATCGACTCGCGTAATGCTCAACTCGACCTTGAAGCAGCACAGGCGAACTTGGAGGCTGCGATTGCCTCAGAAAGCAGCGCCAAGCTGGAGTATGAGTCGAACAAGAACTTGTACGAAAAGAAGATTGTGAGCAAGTACATGCTCGACAATTCGGAGAACTCCTACAAACAGGCTCAGGCATCGGTGACACAGGCCAGAGCATCGGTGAACCGTGCCAAGGTGAACCTCGGCTTCTGCACCATCACGGCACCGGTGGCGGGCAGTATTGGCGAGATTCCCGTGCGCACAGGCGACCAAGTGTCTCCCTCTTCGTACTTGACCATCGTCAGTGGCAACCAACAGATGAACGCAGAGTTCTCGATTGCGGAATCCATCTTGGAAGAAGCCATTGCCCAAGGCGTCAGCCCGAAGGCCGAGGAAGCCATGAAGCTATTCCCCGACGTGACTTTTGTAATGAAGAATGGTACGGAGTATCAGCACAAAGGCCGCATCACGAGCTTTACTGGCGTGGTGAACGCCACGACGGGTACTATCGCCTGCAAAGCCACATTCCCCAATCCCGACGGTCAGCTCTATTCGGGCATTCAGGGTACGGTGGTGATTCCTGTCGATGAGGAGGACGTAATCGTCATTCCTCAGGTGGCTGTGGTGAAGCTGCAGAGCAGGCAGCAGGTATATAAGGTGCAGCCTGACAGCACGGCAACGGCCATCGAAGTAACAACGGAGGACGCTGGCAACGGTCAGGACTTCATCGTGAGAAGCGGCTTGAATGTTGGCGACAAGATTGTAACCGTGGGCGCCAACAATGTGCAGGAGGGAGAACAGGTTCTGTTCTGATTTTCGGAATGACGTTATGACGTACAACGTAATAACGGGATAACGACTGAAAGAAAGGATTATGAAAGGAAACATTTTCATTGATAAATATGTGATGGCGTGTGCCATCTCAATCGTGATTACTCTGGTGGGCTTCATCTGCATGAGCACACTGCCCATCGAACAGTATCCGAACATTGCACCGCCGCAGGTGAGCGTCACGACCACTTACACCGGTGCCGACCCATCCACGATTATGAAGTCGGTCATCCAGCCTTTGGAAGAGAGCATCAACGGCGTGGACGGCATGATGTACATGAGCTCGAAAGCCACATCAACGGGCAACGTGAGCATCGAAGTCTTTTTCAAGCAGGGCACAGACCCTGATATGGCGACGGTGAACGTGCAGAACCGCGTGGCGAAAGCCCAATCGCAGTTGCCATCCGACGTGACGAAAGTGGGCATCTCGGTGTCTAAGCAGCAGAACAATATCCTGCGCATCCTCGCTGTGAGGAGCGTTGACGGCAAGTACGACGACGACTTTATCTCGAACTACATCAACATCAACATCAAGCCCCGTGTGCAGCGTATCAACGGCGTGGGCGAAGTGATGGCACTGGGCAACACCTACGCCCTGCGCGTCTGGATGAAACCCGACGTGATGGCGCAGTACGGCTTGGAGCCGGATGACGTGGCCAACGCCATCAGCGGCCAGAGTTTCGTCTCTGCCACAGGTTCCTTCGGTGAGCAGTCGAAGAACAAGTACCAGTACTCGATGGAGTATAAGGGCACGCTGAAGAGTGTCGAGGAGTTCAAGGACATTGTCCTCAAGACGAGCGACGGCGGCCACTTGCTCTACCTGCGCGACGTGGCCGATGTGGAGATTGGTGCCCAGAGCTACAGTTTCATTTCAAACATCAACGGTTGCCCAGGCGCACTGATGATGGTATTCCAGGCACCAGGTGCCAACGCTACGGAGGTGAACGCCCGCATCACCAAGATGTGTGAAGAGGTAGAGCCGACTTTGCCTGCTGGATTGGAGTTCGTCACCATGATGACCAGCGACGACTTCCTCTTCGCGGCCATCCACAACGTGGTCGAGACGCTTATCATCGCCATCATCCTTGTGGTTTTGGTTGTGTTCTTCTTCCTCCAGAACTTCAAGGCGACCGTCATACCTTCCATTTCGATTGTCGTGTCGTTGATGGGAACATTTGCCGTTGTCACGCTGTCAGGCTTCTCGCTAAACATCCTGACACTCTTCGCCCTCGTGCTGGCTATTGGTACGGTCGTCGATGATGCCATTGTGGTGGTCGAGGCTGTTATGGCGAAGCTGGAGAACGGTGTCAGCGACCCACGCCAAGCCACCCGTGAGGCGATGAGCGAGGTGTCGGTAGCCGTCGTCTCATGTACTTTAGTGTTTATGGCTGTGTTCATCCCCGTGACCTTCATGGGCGGCACGTCGGGCACGTTCTTCACACAGTTCGGTGTCACGATTGCCTCCAGTGTCGGTCTGTCCTGCGTGTCAGCCCTGACGCTCTGCCCGGCGCTTTGTGCCATCATGCTGAAGATGGAGGAAGGTGGGGAGAGCAAGTCGCTGACCTACTACACGAAGAAAGCCTACGATGCAAGCTACAACGCAATCCTCAGCAAATATGCAAAGTCCGTTCAGAAGTTCATCAAGCGCCCCGTGCTGTCATGGGGCTTGTTGGCTGCCGCTGCCGTCCTGCTGGTGTTCTTTATGAAGAACCTGCCTTCTGGCCTTGTGCCGCAAGAGGACCAGGGATGCTTCCTTGTTGAAGTCTGTGCGCCGGAGGGCTTCACGCTGCAACAGACCAACGAGTTAGTAAAACAAGTGGAGGAGAAGGTGAAGGAGATTCCTGAGTTGGAGAGCTACGCTTCGTGTAGCGGCTATGGCTTGATTTCGGGCTATGGCTCCAGCTATGCTATGCTTGTTGTCCGCCTGAAGAACTGGGACGACCGTTCTGGCATGTACCACTATGTCGATTTGGTCATGGGCCGCTTCTACATGGCATGTAAGAGCATCAAGAATGCAACGGTGTTCCCTTTCCAGATGCCTCAGATACCTGGCTATGGCACGAGCAACGACGTGAGCCTTGTTGTCCAGGACCCCACCGACGGCAATCTGTCGGAGTTTGCCCAGCAGACGGATCATTTCTTGGCCAAGCTGACAGAGCGTCCGGAAATCAGTTCGGCGATGTCCACTTATTCGGAGCGTTTCCCGAAGTATCAGGTTGATGTCGATGCTGCCCAATGCGACCGTGCCGGCGTTTCGCCCAGAGCTGTGCTCAGCACACTTGGCGCTTATTGCAGCGGTAGCTACATCGGAAACTTCAACCAGTTCGGCAAAGTCTATTATATTATGATTGCCGGCACGCCCGAAAGCCGCCTCGACCCCTCGTCGCTGCAGAACATCTTTGTGAAGGTGGCTGGCGGCAAGATGGCGCCTCTCTCCGAGTTCGTCACGCTGAAGGAGATTGTGGGTCCGTCGAACATCCAGCACTTCAACCTGTACCAGAGTATCACCTGTAGCGTCACGGCTGCCAGCGGCTGCAGCGAAGGCGAAGCTCAGCAGGCTATTGCCGAGGTGTTCAAACAGGAGATGCCCGCCTCTGCCACTTACGAGTACAGCGGCATGTCGCGAGAGGTCGCTGAGGCAGCAGGTTCCAACACCACCTCTATTATATATATAATATGTGTCATCCTCATCTACCTCATACTTGGCTCGCTCTACAACTCATGGTTCACACCGTTTGCCGTGCTGCTGAGCGTACCGTTCGGGCTGATGGGTGCTTTCATCATGGCCTACGTCTGCTCGAAGTATGGCCTGCCCGGTTCGGACAACAACATCTACTTGCAGACGGGTGTCATCATGCTGATTGGCCTCTTGGCAAAGACAGCCATCCTCATCACAGAGTTTGCTTCTGAGCGTCGCGCCCAGGGCATGAGTATCGTTGATGCCGCCTTCGAGGCTTGCAAGGAGCGTCTGCGTCCCATCCTGATGACAGTCGTGACGATGATAGCAGGTATGATACCTCTGATTATCGAGGGCGGTGCTGGAGCCAATGGCAACCGTGCCCTTGCAATGGGTGTGGTAGGCGGTATGACCGTCGGCACTATTGCCCTGCTCTTCGTCGTGCCAGCCTTCTTCATCGTCTTCCAGAAGTTGCACGAAAAGTTCCAAGGGACTGCAAAGGCAGAGATTAAGGATTAGAGATTAACGAATAAAGTTCGTTATCACATCATCTCGTTATTACGTTATCACGTCATTACGACATCAATAAATAAATGACCATGAATTATAAAAATATATTCTTAGTTGCAACTGCGGGCCTTTTGCTTGCGAGTTGTGGCTTATACAAGAAGTACGAGCAGAAAACAGAAATCCCTGCCGACGTTATCGGTGTCACCGACCAGGCTGTTGCCCGCGAAGGGAGTACCGTCATGAGCTGGCGGGAGTTCTTTACCGACCCCTTGCTGCAAAAGCTCATCGAGCAGGCTTTGGCAAACAACACCGACCTCAACTCGGCGCGTATTGCCGTCGAGCAGAGCGAGGCATCGCTGAAAGCTGCCAAGCTGGCCTATCTGCCTTCGTTCAACCTTGCGCCGCAGGGCACAATATCAAGCTTTGACTACAGCAGGGCATCCAAGGCCTACAGCCTGCCTCTGCAAATGAGCTGGGACGTCGATGTCTTCGGCACCATCACCAACAAGAAGCGTGCAGCGAAGGCCGTACTCCTGCAAGCCCAATGTTACGAGGAAGCCGTGCGCTCGAACCTCGTTAGCTCCGTCGCACAGCAGTACTTCATGCTGCAAGTGCTCGACCGGCAGCTGGAGATACTCATTTCCACCGACAGCCTCTGGAGTGCCTCGCTCGAGACACAGAAGTCGCTTTGGGAGAACGGTAAGTCATATTCGACAGCCGTCAACCAGCTGGAGTCGTCGTGGTTGAGCGTGAAGACACAGATTGTCGATACGCGCCGAAGCATCCGAGCTACCGAGAATGCCATCTGCAGTTTGCTTGCCATCTCGCCGCAGCACATCGAGCGCACCCGCGGCGGCAACCAATCGTTGTTGCAGAGGGAGTTGAGCGTGTCGGCTGGGATGCTGGAGCATCGCCCAGACATCCGCATGGCAAACCATGCCATCGAGGAAGCCTTCTATGACACACAGACTGCCCGTGCCGCCTTCTTCCCGAACATCACCCTGTCCGGGACGCTCGGCTGGACAAACAGCGGCGGGGGAGCTGTCGTCAACCCCGGAAGCCTCCTGCTCAATGCCATGGGGCAGCTTACGCAACCAATTTTCAATCGCGGCAGCCTGAGGGCAAACCTGAAAATTGCCAAACTGAACGAGGAGGACTTGAAGCGCTGGTATGTGCAGACCGTCATCGACGCTGGCAACGAAGTGAACGAAGCCCTTGCCGACTGCCAGTCCGCAGCCGAAAAACATGAATACTATCAGCGCCAGGTGGCTGTGCTTCACGATGCTTATATCGGCACCCACCAGTTGATGGACAACGGCAAGGCCATCTACCTTGAGGTGCTTACTGCCCAGGAGTCGCTGCTCTCTGCCCAGCTAAACGAAGCCATGAACATGTACTCCGCCGCCAAAGCCGTAATTGCCCTCTACATTGCCCTCGGTGGCGGCTCCAAGTAAAGGACTTGCCTTCAACGGTTTGTATATTAAATGGTTAGCTGATGCCCCCATAAGTTCGTGTATTTGTCGCCATAAGTCCGTGTTCTTATCGTCATAAGAGCGTGTTCTTATCTCCATAAGAACGTGTTCTTATGGCTATAAGTACGGGGACTTTTTTGGGGGTGTCCTTTGTCTTTATGTTCCCCTTTCAGCCCAGTCGCTGCGGTCGAGGCTGCGGTAGCCGATGGCTTCGGCGATGTGCTGGGTCAGGATATTCTCGCTGCCAGCGAGGTCGGCAATGGTGCGGGCGACCTTCAGGATGCGGCTGTATGCGCGTGCGGAAAGCTTTAGGCGCTCCATTGCCATGCGGAGCATGTCGAGGCCGGCGGCATCGGGTTCTGCAAACTTGTGGAGCATCTTCTCGCTCATCTGGGCATTGCAGTGCGTCCGGCCTCTCCCTCCGCTCTCTCCA